>NZ_JBWPJP010000026.1:0-35460 GCF_056583855.1 Prevotella sp. C0209C1
TCCTTTCTTTTTATATAGACTTATGAAATTATGTGCCTGAGAGGAGAGGGCTTGCAACTGGGTTTTAGGACTGACCCTATATTATTACTTGAGTCTCTTTTATATAATGAAAAAAAAATAAGGGTGTGCCAGTTTTAGCACACCCTTTATTTATAAAGAGTTTTATTATTGAAAACTTATTTTAGCTTGGTATAGCCATATTTAGCACATGCACCTAATTCTTCTTCAATGCGAATTAATTGGTTATATTTAGCCATACGGTCTGTACGCGACATAGAACCTGTCTTAATCTGACCAGAATTTGTTGCTACGGCAATGTCAGAAATGGTAGTATCTTCTGTTTCACCAGAGCGGTGAGAAGTTACTGTAGTATAGCCATGACGATGAGCCATTTCAATAGCTTCAAGAGTTTCAGTCAAAGAACCTATTTGATTTACTTTAATAAGAATAGAGTTAGCTGCCCCCATCTTAATACCTTTTTCCAAGAACTTAACGTTGGTAACAAACAAGTCATCACCTACTAACTGGCAACGGCTACCAATCTTAGATGTTAATTTTACCCAGTTTTCCCAATCGTTCTCATCAAGACCGTCTTCGATAGAATCGATAGGATATTTTGTAATTAATTCCTCAAGGAATGCAATTTGCTCATCAGCAGTTAGCTTCTTGCCGTTAGGATCTTTAGGCATACCATTCTTTAGCTTAGAATAGTCGTAGAACCATTTGCCATCTTCACATGTAGCAAATTCTGATGCAGCGCAGTCCATTGCGATTTTAACATCTTTACCAGGCTCATAACCAGCATCTTTGATAGCTTGCATGATAGAATCGAGAGCGTCTTCAATGCCATCAAACTTAGGAGCGAAGCCACCTTCATCACCTACAGCTGTAGATAAGCCACGTTTTTTAAGAAGTTTTGCCAAAGCGTGGAAAACTTCAGCACCCATACGGATACCTTCTTTTTCGTTAGGAGCACCTACAGGGCGAATCATAAATTCCTGAAAAGCGATAGGAGCATCAGAGTGAGCACCACCATTGATGATGTTCATCATAGGAACAGGAAGCACATAAGTGTTAGCACCACCGATATAACGATATAAAGGTAGGTTTAAGGCTTTTGCAGCGGTATGAGCTACAGCTAAAGAAACGCCAAGAATAGCATTAGCACCAAGCTTACTTTTTGTAGGAGTACCATCAAGAGCTAACATCTTATAGTCAATTGCACGCTGATTAAAAACGCAATCGCCTTTAAGAGCAGGAGCGATAACAGTATTAACGTTCTCTACTGCTTTTAAAACACCTTTACCAGCGAAACGTCCTTTATCGCCATCACGAAGCTCTAATGCTTCATTCTCACCTGTAGAAGCACCAGAAGGAACGCTTGCACGCCCCATAACACCGTTGTCTAAAGTTACCTCTACTTCAACTGTAGGATTGCCACGTGAGTCCATTATCTCGCGAGCATGTACTTTTTCAATCTTCATAACTAATTTTTTATTTTAAAAAATGAAATAATAGCCGTTATTATTTACTGCAAAGATAATAAAAATACCCGATAAAACTATTTATATAAAAAAAGTTATATTAGGTATTTTTACTTAATTAACTTTTATGCTCGTATCAATATAGTAACATCTTTAGCTGCTTGTGCTCCCATCACAAGAGCTTGTTCTATGTCAGCTGTTTTGCTTGGTCCAGATATGAAAGTGCCAAAGCCATAAGAAGGCATTTCTATCTTTTTATAAGCTTCATGCATATTATTAACCACTTTTTCTTTATCTATTATTATGACAAGAGCTTCGGATATGAAGCATACAGCACGTTCTTTCATGGTTTGGGGTATCCATACACACCCGTTTTCTGCAACAGCTATTTCACCTTTTACAATGCCTACGTCTACTCCATCTAAGCAGGCTGCGTCTTTAACAGTGTCAGGATTAATGTTAGCTTTAATACCTTTAACGTTAGAGCAATACACTTTTGCATCTGGGTATATCTTACGAATAGTAGCATTGACATCTTCTGTTTTATCTATTTCTATTACGTTACACCCCACTTCTTTGCTCATTGCAATATATTGCTTTATGACATCGGGATAAGTGATGGCGTTTACTTTTATCTCTGGCAAGTCGAACTCTTGAGATGTATTTTCACGCAACTTCTTTAATAAGTCTTCTTTTTTCATTTTCTTATAAAACCTTTTATACAAACAGCTTATTTATACGTGTTTACTGGTTTTTGCATTTTTCTTCTTTTAGTTCTTTCATAGCCTTTTTAAAAATCACATGGAAAGGCATTTTGGCTACGGTAGGTGTTGTGTGGCCTATGCTCCAAGGGTTTAAAGTCTTGTTGTTTAGCCATTTGTCAGGAATGTAATTAGCTAAAGATGCATTCTTTGTGATAGCATCATAGATAGAAAACCTGCTAAATATAGTCTTCATACCTTCTGCCATAACCATTTTTTCGGTATTAGCCGTACCATACATGCGAAGGCGTTGCCTCCAATCGTATATCTGGCTGCCTGGGTCTACTTTAGCAGGGCATACATGATCACAGCTTAAACATAAAGAGCAAGCAGACACATTGCCACTATATTTATGAGGATCGTGTAACATACCAAGGTTTACTCCTATCGGACCTGGTATGAAATAGCTATATGAATAGCCTGTAGAGCGACGATAAACAGGACAGGTGTTCATGCAAGCGCCACATCTAATACATTTCAAACTGTTCCAATGCTCTTTGTCGCGTAGCATATTGCTTCTACCGTTATCAACTAAAATGACGTGCATTTCGCCATCAGGACGAGCTTTCCTGAAATGAGATGTAAAGGCTGTAGAGGGCTGACCAGTCCCTGAACGTGCAAGTAAACGGTGAAAAACAGCCAAAGCGTCATAGTTTGGAATAATTTTCTCAATGCCCATAGCTACTATATGTAGCTTAGGTAAAGAGGTAGACATATCGGCATTACCTTCATTGGTGCACACAACACAATCGCCTGTAGCTGCAATACCAAAATTACAGCCCGTCATTCCTGCTTGAGCCGTTTCAAATTCATGCCTTAGGCTAAGCCGCGCAGCATGGGTAAGATAAGTAGGGTCGTAATTGCCTTTATCATAAGATATTCCTAAACGTTCAAAAGTTTTGCCTATATCTTCGCGAGAAATATGTGATGCAGGTACTACGATGTGGGAAGGCTTCATGTGCATTAGCTGTAAGATGCGCTCTCCCAAGTCGCCTTCTACAACATCAATGCCACGTTTTATGAGATATTTGTTCATCTCACACTCTTCTGTCAGCATTGATTTAGATTTTATCAATTTAGAAACTTTCTTAGTTTCTAATATGCCATAAGCTATTTCGTTAAACTCTTGTGCATCATTTGCATAATGGACTGTAACGCCATTCTTCTCTAAGTTTGATACAAACTGCTCTATATAATCGGCAAGATGAGTTATTGTATGTGCTTTTATCTTACTTGACAGCTCTCTTAGCTCTTCCCATTCAGGGAGAGCCATAGCTGCATCATCGCGTTTTTGTCTTAGTTCCCAGAAGGTTTTATCATGGCGTGCTATCTTTTTTTTGTCTTTTAAAAATTCAGCAGCTTTTATAGAATGATATGTAGACATAATATATATGATGTTATTATTATTATAAGTTTGCTGCTAATATTTCAGCAACATGCATAAACTTTATGTTATAACCTTTCTTTTTAGCTATCCCCTGCATGTGCATTAGGCACGAGCAGTCTGCCCCTGTTATTATCTCGGCACCCGTAGCTATATGGTTATTTACCTTATCTGTACCCATAGCTGTGCTAACATAAGGCTCTTCTGCAGAGAACATACCTCCAAAGCCGCAACACTCATCTTTACGCTCAGGCTCACATACCTTGATGCCTTCTTTCAAATTTAATAATTTTACAATCTTATTTTCTACAGGGAGATTATTTTCAGAAGGAGTGCTTAGCCCTAACACACGTACACCATGGCAAGAATTGTGTACCGAAACTTTATGCTCAAACTTACCGGGCAATGCTTTAATATGTAAAATGTCAGATAGAAATTCTACTAATTCGTATGTGTTATGTGGGGTGTTACATTTATGACTCATAAAGGTAGGATAATTATGGCGTATAAAAGAAGAACACGACACACTTGGGGTTACAACATAGTCGAATGATTTAAACTTTTCTTCGAAATGATTTGCTAAATCTAATGACATCTCCTCAAAACCGCCATTTGCCATAGGCTGACCACAGCAAGTTTGTTTTTCAGGATAAATAACATCTATTTTTAGCTTTCTAAGAAGTTTATAAGTAGCTACACCTACCTCTGGGAACAAGGCATCGACGTAGCAAGGAATAAAAAGTCCTACTTTCATAATGTTATTGTTTTTCTTAATTCGCATTACAAAATTAAAAAAAAATATCTAAACGAGATAAGATAAACTGCACTATTTTAGCTATTTCTTTTAACAGAGAAAAGAGATTATTTATAATAGTAAAAGTGTAAAAAAAAAGATTCAATAAATATTATTATTGAATCTTTTGCGCTTTATCTGCTTAACACTTAGAAAAAGAGTTCCGCTTTGATAATATAGATGTTAATTCTGCTTAAAGCAAAGCATACGAGCGAGGCTTTTTTTTTGAGCAAAGACGCTTAAATGATGATGTATGGTTTGCTGCGTTTTGTAGTTGTTGCTCGTGAACCTTTTTTAGGCAAGTAGACTTTCGGGCCGGGAACGGTTGTGCTATAGTATAGGAATCGCCTAATTCGTTTTATCTGATCGGGTGTGAATTTGTTACCAGAGGTATAGAAATAGTCCATTATATTATCCGACCTAAATATGCTACCATCAGAGATGGCTCTACGCAAAAAGAGAGTATCTGTAACTTCTCTATATTCTTTAATAGTACTTGCAGCTTCTATTTTAGGTACAAGTCTATAGAAAGTCCTCATATATTCTTCCCTGTCGTATTCTTTAGTGTCATCACAATAGTCGTTTTTATCGTTAGGAGAGCGAAAGCAGTGGTATAACCCTAAGTAATGACCTAATTCATGTGCAAGGACGTTAGCAGGATTAAAGTCGGAAGATAATCTGTTATTATATTTCAGCCAGTACCCTAAGAGCGATTCTTGTAATGTTATAGACACGTTGTAAGATTTATAATCATTACCCATAGATATTAAATCGCCTTTTTTAGCTACTTCTTTTGGCATTTTGGGTACGGTAGAAACGCCACCTATATCTTTTTCTTTTGTGGTATAAACATAAATGTTAATATATTTAGTTCTATCCCAGCCAATATCGTGAAATTTATGACCAGCCTCCTCTGCTATAAGCGATTGGTAGCTTATGGAGTCTTCGGTGATATTGTTGCGGGTAATGCCTTTTTCGCTCATTGTTTTGCCCTTAGGGCTTTTGTCGGCAAGTTCGAACTTAACATTAGCATTCGTTTGACTATTATACCCATTATAGAATCTGTTTATAACATCTACTATGTCTTGCATATCGTTAGAATGTACTCTCGACAAGGTAGATCTTTTGTTTTGCAAGAAGTGAAATATAATTTTAAATTTATAGGTAGCCTGTTTAAGGTCTTGCTCCGTTAGGTGTGTTTCTACTGGGGTAGGTGGCTTTGTTGTAGTGGGTTTGACAATCTCCGGATCGGAACATGCGCATAAGGTGGTAATGATAAGACAAAAGAGGAATGATAGTTTTGTGAAGTTCATGTTTATAATAATGTCTGAGAGTTTTTATGAAATATAAAATTATAAGCTCTAAGCGTAAAGTAATAAAAGCAACTATGCTCTGTATAGTATACATCGTTTTGTACTACAGAGAAAGGTTTTGCTTGCTTATTACTTACTGAAAGTGTTATTTAGAAAAGATGTTGTTATCTTATAATAGATTGATAATCTTCTTCAAAAAGGCGTGGATGTTTCCCGATAAGAATAAAATTAAGTAAGCAATTTGCTAAAATTTCTTCTTCAGAAAGTTCTACATTAGGTTCACGTTTCAGCTCTTTCCCTAATAGTACGTCCCAAGGACCATTAAAAGCACTATCGTCTGCCCCAAAGAACATCTCGTTAGTGTCAGGGTCTTGCATCAATTCGTAGCGTATTTGCTTTTTAGATGTTACTGGCTTTATTTCTAAAAGCATGTTATAAGCATGCTCAAAAGGCTTACGCTGGTGGCGTGCCTTAGGATACATTAAGCCAAGGTAGGGATATATTTCTGTAAAAGCGTAAGTCTTGAAAAGTTCCTTTATCTTCATTTTATTTTATTATTTTTCATACCTATCACATTGTTACAGCTTATAAGGGCAGTGTAAAAAAAGATAGGAGTTAAACATAAGAATGTTATCCGTATAATGTTTTATCTTTATTTTGCAAAGGTACATATAAAAGCTGGTTTATAAGAAAAAACATAGCGATTAGTTATATAGATATACAAAGAATTTATTGAAATGTATAATCAAAGTTTTAAGGAGTAAGAAGGTTTCGGTTTTTAAGTGTTAAGATGTTAGGTTTTAATAGAAAAGAGCCGACAAAAATACGGTAAAAAGGTGAGGTGGAGGAAAGAAAAATAAATTAAAAATGTAACAAAAATAATCTATTTTTGTTTGCAACGGTTTATAGTTTATCTTATAGGCGTTATGCTTTTTGTGTGTAAAAAATGGTAGGAGGGCTGATGATGTAGAGTGTTTTTTGTGTGTTTTAGTATAGGTGTTGTATAGAGAAAGGTGGTGAAGATGTGGGTTATAAGTGTAAGGAGGTTGTGGCTGAAGTATTAGGTAATGTGTGCGTGTGTGTTGTAACTTGTTGATATAGAGTGGCAGTAAGTGTGAGATGGCTTTAAAAGTTATACTTAACAATATTTATTAGCATAGTTAGGACGTAAATAGCTATTTTTTTGTAAATTTGCATTTTATAAAATTAAATATATTGATAGGATAAAAAAAAGAAAATAATCATTATAAATAATCATTCATTTTTATGAGTAAGCAAACAGAAAAGATTAAGGCACTCGTTGAAAAGCGCGAGATAGCTCGCCTTGGTGGTGGTCAAAAAGCCATAGATAAGCAGCATGAACGTGGCAAGTATACCGCTCGTGAGCGTATAGAGATGCTTGTAGATGAGAATAGCTTTGAGGAGTATGATATGTTTAAGCTTCACCGTTGTCATAATTTTGGCATGGAGAAGAAACAATATTTTGGTGATGGTATCGTAGCAGGTTCTGCTACCATAGATGGTCGTTTAGTGTATCTTTACGCGCAGGATTTCACTGTAAATGGTGGTTCTCTTTCAGAGACAATGGCTCAAAAGATATGTAAGGTAATGGATATGGCTATGACTAATGGTGCTCCTGTTATATGTATGAACGATTCTGGTGGTGCTCGTATTCAAGAGGGTATTTCAGCTTTAGCTGGCTATGGTGAGATCTTTGAGCGTAACATATTAGCTTCAGGTGTTATACCTCAGATATCAAGTATTCTTGGTCCATGTGCTGGTGGAGCGGTTTATTCTCCTGCTTTGACGGACTTTATAGTTATGAAGGAGCAGACCAGTTATATGTTTTTAACAGGTCCTAAGGTGGTTAAGACTGTAACGGGCGAGGATATTGACGCCGAGCATCTTGGCGGTGCAAGTGTTCATGCTACTAAGAGTGGTGTTACAAGTTTTACAGCAAAGACAGAGGAAGATGCTATTGACATTATCAAAAAGCTCCTTTCTTATATTCCTTCTAACAATCGTGAAGAGGCTCCACGCGTAGAGTGTACCGATCCTATCGACCGTAAGGAGGATATTTTAAACGAAATTATACCAGACGATCCTAACCAGGCTTATGATATGTATAAAGTAATAAAAGCCGTTACGGATAATGGAGAGTTTTTTGAGGTACAACCTAAGTTTGCAAAAAATCTTATTACAGGTTTTGCACGTTTTAATGGTCAGAGTGTAGGTGTTGTAGCTAATCAGCCAAATGCTTATGCCGGCGTGTTAGATGCAAATGCGAGCCGTAAGGGTGCTCGTTTTGTACGCTTCTGTGATGCGTTTAATATTCCAATAGTATCGCTTGTAGATGTTCCTGGCTTCTTACCGGGTACAGGTCAAGAATATAATGCAGTTATTCTTCATGGTGCTCAGTTGCTTTATGCTTATGGAGAAGCTACTGTGCCAAAGATTACAATAACCTTACGTAAGAGCTATGGTGGCTCGCATATCGTAATGGGTTGTAAGCAGTTGCGTGCAGATCTAAACTTTGCATGGCCAAGTTCAGAGATAGCTGTAATGGGAGGTTCAGGAGCTGTTGCAGTGTTATATGGTCGCGAGGCAAAGAAGGTAAAAGAAGAAGGCGGCGATGCTAAGCAGTTCTTGGCAGAAAAGGAAGAGGAGTATGCAGACATGTTTGCTAATCCTTATCAGGCAGCGCAATATGGTTATATAGATGATGTTATAGAGCCTCGTAACACACGTTTTCGTATATGTCGTGGCTTAGCGCAGCTTGCACATAAAAAGCAAGATTTACCAGCTAAGAAGCACGGCTGTATGCCTATGTAATAAATGGAGGATTAAGAATATGGATAAAAATGTATTCGCAGCCATAGCAATGGCACTCTATGAATATGCGGGAAATAATATTCACGATAATGAGCCTGGTATCATAACCATTCGTCCTAAGCAGACGATGTGGGATGCTAAGTTTGAGATTATGACCAAGAAACCATAAATAAGAGAATCTTAAATGAAAGAGTTTAAATATACCATAGAAGGTAAAGAGTATAAGGTAACGATCGGTGAGATCGACAGCGAGAACGTTGCAGACATTACTGTAAACGGAGAGGAGTATAAAGTGCAAATGGAAAAGGAAGCTGCTCCAGAGAAAAAAAAGGTAGAACTGGGCAAGCCTTCTGAAAGCACAGAGGAAGAAACCTCAAGTGCTGTTACTGTCAATGCAGCTAACGCTGTAAAGGCTCCGCTACCTGGCACTATTACTTCTGTAGAGGTAACAGTAGGTCAGGAGGTGAAAGCTGGTGATACTGTAGTAGTATTAGAAGCTATGAAGATGCAAAATGCTATTGAAGCAGAAAAAGACGGTAAAGTAACAGCTATTGCTGTGAAAGTGGGGCAGGCAGTGCTCGAAGACGATCCGTTGGTAGTAATAGAATAATTTTCTAACATATATAACATAAAATAAGGGCTGCAATTGTAATATATTGCAACCCTTTGTTTTTTTTTTATTTAAACTTAAATGTTCTGGAAAAGAATCTTCCTTCTGCGCTATAGTTTGTTTCCTTGTTTAGGAAATATTACTGTAGGCTTAAAGGTTAAGGCTTCTTCAGGCGTCATTTGCGCATAAGAAATAATAATAACTACATCGCCCACAACGGCGCGCCTTGCCGCTGCACCATTAAGACAAATGCAGCCACTGCCTCGTTCGCCTTTTATAATATAAGTTTCTATACGTTCTCCATTATTATTATTTACGATCTGTACTTTCTCGCCAGCAATAAGATTAGCAGCGTCCATCAGATCTTCATCTATGGTTATGCTACCCATATAGTGTAAGTTAGCCTCTGTTATTGTAGCACAATGTATCTTACTTTTTAATACTTCTATAAACATTTTACCCTTTATATTTTATATGATCTATCAAACGAATGGGAGTTTCACCACAATATACCGTGATACAGCCCACGATATTATCACTATCGTCCCAGCTATGTACATCAAGGAGCGTGTTGCCATCTACTATTTGAAAATATTCTACCTCTAATCCTTCTATCGCATTTATCTTATTAACGACATAATCATGAGTTTCTTCTACGCTATGTGTTTTACTATAAACAACGCTCTCACTCAATGCTTTATAGATATTTGGAGCAATAGCACGTTCTTTCTTGTTTAATAGCATGTTGCGTGAGCTTTTTGCTAAGCCATCTTCGTTGCGGATAATAGCACATTCCACTATCTGAATGTCCATTCCTATATAATCTACAAGACGTTTAATAACAGCTATTTGCTGCCAATCCTTCTCACCAAAATAGGCTCTGTCTGGCTTTACAATAAAAAACAGCTTACTGACTATTTGGCATACACCATTAAAGTGTCCCGGGCGCTTAGCCCCTTCCATAACGGTAGTTTGGGGAGGGAAATCAAATTTGCGCTCATCTTTAGTAGGATAAATCTCTTTTTCAGTAGGTGCAAACACGATATTAGCCCCACTGTCTTCTAATAGCTTGCAATCAGCCTCAAGCGTTCGCGGATAACGGTCAAAGTCTCCTTTATCATTAAACTGTGTAGGATTTAAAAAAACGGAAACAATGGTGATATTGTTTTCTTTTACACAACGTTTTACTAATGAAGTATGCCCCTCGTGCAATGCACCCATCGTGGGAACTAAACCTATTGATTTACCTTCTTTACGAGCATTGAAAATCTCGTTTTGAAGCTCTACAATCTTTTTAATTACTTTCATCAAACTTTTTATTTTCTCTGAAAAACTCCATTTTTTACTAATGCAAAGTAACAACAAAATACTTAAAACAACAAAGGAAAAAAGAAAAATATCCATTCTTGTAAACTTATTTACTATGAATTTGTGTGAAATACACATCTTTATTAATAAAAAGTAGTACCTTTGCAAAAATATTAATTAATATAGAATGGGAAAGAGAATATTATTTATTAATCAGGAAATCACTCCTTATGTTCCTAAGACAGAGCTATCAATCTATGGAGCTAATATGCCCAGCTTGATGCAAGAGAGTGGGTTTGAGATTAGAACTTTTATGCCAAAGTGGGGAGGAATAAATGAACGTCGCGGGCAGTTACACGAGGTAATTCGCCTCTCTGGCATGAACTTAATAATCGATGACACCGATCACCCATTAATTATTAAAGTTGCAAGTATCCCTCAAACACGTATACAGGTATATTTTATAGATAATGAAGATTATTTTCAGAAACGCTCAACAATGACGGCTGATGAGAATGGCAAAGAGTTTTCAGATAATGGAGAACGTACTATATTTTTTGCAAGAGGTGTGCTTGAAACAGTAAAAAAATTAAGATGGGCTCCTGATATAATACACTGCCAAGGCTGGATGGCTTCAGTTATACCTCTATATGTGAAAACTGCTTACAGGGACGAGCCACAGTTTGCTAATTCAAAAATTGTTACTTCTTTATTTAATAGCCAACCTTCAAACTTAGGAGACAATTTTAAAAGATGCTTGGAGTTTAGAAGTGCAGATGCTGAAAAGTTAGCTAAATATAAAGAAAAGTTTGATGCTACAGAGTTAGGTAAATTAGCTATAGACTATTCTGACGGCATAATAGGTGTAGGAAAAGAGGTGAATAAATCTTTAATAGATTATGCAATGTCTTCTTCTAAAGAATTGTTGTTGCATGATAATGAAGATGAAGAAATAAAAACAAAGTATGCCAACTTCTATAATAAGATAATTGGATAAATATCGCAGAGAGTATTATTTATGAAAAAAGTGCTTTTTTTCTTAGCCGTATCATTAGTTTTTTTAATATCATGTGATGATACAACAGGTAATGTGGGGGTGTCGCTTATTACAGAAAATGATAAGTTGGAAGTTTCTGCAGATAGCTTTGATGTTTCATCAGAATCGGTTCTTGCGGGCAATATAGCAGCATATTCGGCTACTGGGTATCTGGGAAGAATGATAGATAATGAGTCAAAAGTTAATGTAACAGCTAATTTTATGACTCAGTTTCATGTGCTTGATAATTATGCAATGCCTGTAAAAGATAGTATTGCAAGCCTTGATAAAGATAGTCGTGTTATAGCCGACTCTTGTGAAATACGTTTATTTTACAAGAAAATATATGGTGATAAATTGTCTCAAATGAAGCTTACCGTTTATGAGCTTGACAAGCCAATAGAAGAAGGCATTGATTATAATACCGATTTCGACCCTATTGCAAAAGGATATATACGCAAAGGTGGGCTTAGAGTGAATAGAAGCTATACTTTAGCAGACCTAACAGAGCCTGATAGCGTGAGAAATTCTTCTAAATATGAGAAGAATATTAATATACGCTTACATGATAAGTATACAGATAAAGACGGCAAAACATATAACAACTTTGGTACTTACCTTATGCGTAAATATCAAGAGAAGCCAGAAAGTTTTAGAAATTCATATCGCTTCTTGCATGATGTCTGTGCAGGTTTTTATTTTAAGATTACTGATGGTGAAGGTTCTATGGCAAATATAGAGCAGGCTCAAATAAATATTTATTATAGAAAAAAGGAAGGGAAAAAAGAAAAAGTAACATTTACTAAGTTAGTAGGTACAGAAGAAGTATTGCAGTTGACCAATTTTGATGATAACAAAGAGCAGCTTAAGTCGTTAATGGGCGAAACAGGGCATACTTATTTGAGCTCTCCGGCAGGAATATTTACACAGATAACTTTGCCTGATGATATTGTAAATGGTAAGTATCAAGACTATGTTATAAACTCGGCAAAGATAGAAGTAAGATGTGTTAATAACAAAAACTCTTCAGTTTACAATTTTGGAGCACCTCAACATATATTAATGTTGCCTGCTGACAGCGTGAAAGCTTTCTTTACTCATACTCGCTTAAATGATAATAAAACATCTTTTTTGGCAACATATAACCCTGTGAGGAACTCATATATATTTAATAATATATCTGGAATAATAAATTTATTTAAGCAGGCAAGGTCGTCTTCTGTAACGGGCAATTTAGGAAAAGTGTTATTAATACCTGTAGACTTACAGACAATTACCACAGGAAGTGGGGCAGAGAAAAAGACTACTGTTACGATGATTTCCAATAAGATGGGTTTATCAAGCACAAAGCTCTTAGGTAATACCACAAAAGGTAATGGCTTGAGGATAACGGTAGTTTATAGCAAGTTTAAGGATAAATAAAAAACATATAATTTTAAATGGCTGATAATTTCTTAGAACGTCATAGAGAAGACTACGAACAACGTAAAGCAGAGTGGTTGCTAAAGAAGAAAAATATAAAAAAAAATAAGAAATTAAGTATAGAGCGTCCTGAAAACGAATCTTTGTAATAATATTTTATAGTCGGATACTTTATAAAGTATAACGACTATTTTTTACTTTTAACACTAATAAGATAAGCAATATAAATGATATAATATTAGTTTGGCATATCATTTGCAAATATGTTTATATAGATATATTTCAGAGACAAATAAAGAAAAAAGGAAGTTTTAAGGATATGATGAATCAGTTTTCACCCAAAGTGTCAGAAGTTCTTTCTTTTAGTAGAGAAGAGGCTGAACGATTAGCAAATAGTGCTATCGCTCCTGAGCATATACTGTTAGCTATTTTACGCGAACAAACGGGGGCGGTATGGGATCTTTTTCAGGAACAGGAGCTTGACATTAACAACATAAAACAAGCTCTTGAAGAACGTCTTCGTAGAGGCAATAATGATCGTATAGCCATAACTTCAGACATTAATCTGAATGAGCAAGCTAATAATATATTACGTTTAGCTGTGTTGGAGGCAAGATTGCAACATGTGCATACTGTAGATGTACCTCATTTATTTCTTGCTATCTTACATGATGCTACTTTAAATGGGGCTAAAGAAGTATTGGAAGAAAATAATATTAATTACAACTCAGCATTATCCTCTATGCACATGAAAGCTAATACACCTCAAAATGGATTGGGAATGGCTGAAGATGAAGAAGGCGAGGAAGATGTACCTATGGGTAGCTCTTCATTGAATAGTAATACGGAAGCTATTTCAAAATCTAATAACAAGTCGAGTACACCCATTTTAGATGGCTTTGGTACCGATCTAACACGAGCCGCTATAGATGGGAAACTTGACCCGGTAGTAGGAAGAGAGAAAGAAATATTACGAGTAAGCGAGATATTAGGCAGACGCAAAAAGAATAATCCAATATTAATTGGTGAGCCAGGTGTAGGTAAAAGCGCAATAGTAGAAGGATTAGCTTTGCTTATAGTAAAGCGTATGACTTCTCCTATATTATTCGGAAAGAGAGTGATAGCTCTTGATATGACAGCTATCATTGCAGGGACAAAGTATCGAGGACAGTTTGAAGAGCGTATTCGTGCATTGATAAAAGAGATAGAAAAGAATCCTAATGTTATCATTTTTATAGATGAAATACATACGCTTATTGGAGCAGGTTCTACTCCCGGATCAATGGATGCTGCTAATATTCTCAAACCAGCTTTAGCTCGTGGTACTATACAATGTATTGGTGCAACAACATTAGAAGAGTATAGTAAGTCAATAGAGAAAGATGGAGCCTTAGAACGTCGTTTCCAAAAGGTTTTAGTAGAACCTACTACACAGGAAGAGACTATTGAGATACTTCAAAACATAAAAGGTCGTTATGAGGATCATCATCATGTATCTTATACGCAAGATGCTATTTTAGCTTGTGTGAAATATTCTGATCGTTATATTACAGATCGTTTTTTCCCAGATAAGGCTATTGATGCATTAGATGAGGTAGGCTCACGTATACACATGAGAAGCGTAAAGGTACCACAAGCACTTATAGACCTTCAAAGAGATGTTGAGGATGTTATACAGAAGAAACAAGCTGCTGTTAAAAATCAAAACTTCGAATTAGCAGCAAGTTTTCGTGATAAGCAAAAAGAATTAGAACATCTTCTTAAGGAAAAGCAGGAACAATGGCAGCAAGGTGATGTGGGAGAGCGACCTAACGTAACAGAAGACGAGGTGGCAGATGTTGTTGCAATGATGAGTGGTGTACCTGTTCAGAAGATAAAAGAGGCTGAAGGTGTCAAGCTTAAAAACATGGATAAAGAGCTTAAAGAGGTTGTAGTAGCTCAAGATAATGCAATTGAAAAGATGGTAAAGGCTATCCAACGCAACCGAGTAGGTTTGCGAGATCCTAATCATCCCATAGGTGCTTTTATGTTTTTAGGCCCTACAGGTGTAGGAAAGACTTATCTTGCGAAGAAATTAGCTGAAATAATGTTTGGCTCTAAAGATGCTATAATACGTGTTGATATGAGTGAATATACAGAAAGTTTCAACACTTCGCGTTTGATAGGTGCTCCTCCGGGGTATGTAGGATATGATGAAGGAGGACAATTAACAGAGCGTGTGCGTCGTCATCCTTATTCTATTGTCTTGCTTGACGAGATAGAGAAGGCTCATGGTAACGTCTTTAATATATTATTACAAGTATTAGATGAAGGACGTCTTACTGATGGTAACGGGCGTTTAATAGACTTTCGTAATACTATTATCATAATGACGTCAAATGCAGGTACTCGCCAATTGAAAGAGTTTGGGCAAGGAATAGGGTTTAATGCAGCTAATATTAACGGATTATCACAAAATGAAAGTGATAAGGAACGTGCTCGCGCTATTGTGCAAAAGAGTCTAAGCAAGCAGTTTGCGCCAGAGTTTTTAAATCGATTAGATGAAATAATAACTTTTGATCAATTAGATCTTAAAGCTATAAAGCGGATAATAGATATCGAATTAATAGGTCTTTATAAGCGTATTAGTGATATTGGTTATGCTGTTCAGATATCAGATGTGGCAAAAGAATATGTTGCTACAAAGGGATATGATGTACAGTTTGGGGCTCGTCCGTTAAAACGGGCTATCCAAACTTATATAGAAGATGGTATAAGTGAGCTTATCCTATCTGACAAATTAAAGTTAGGAGATACTATTAATATTGATAAAAAACAAGATGAAGACAAACTGTCATTTGAAATAAAGAGCACAGAATAAGTATTATAAAAGAAGACCTCTGCTAAGCCTTTCTATTTAATAGGTTTTATATAAAATATTTTCTTACCTTTATGGAATGAAATATAATTTTATACTATTATAGCTTAGTAGAGGTCTTTTAGTTTAGAACAAAGTATTATGACATTGATATGTCTTTAGTTTTATTGCTGTTATAATATTGAAAAATCTTTGGAAATCCATTCTTTTTGAGTATTTTTGCATGAAAATAGATGTTTAGTAAATAACAATGCAAAAGTCAGATACACTGCAAGAATTTAAAGAAGTACTTAGGAACTGTAGAGAATTGTTTAAGAAGAAGCTTTATGACTACCAAGCATCATGGCGTATTTTACGCCCCTCTTCTCTTACTGATCAGCTCTTTATTAAAGCTAAACGTATTCGCTCTATAGAGATTACAGGAGAGAACTTAGTTGGCGAAGATGTTTTGTCTGAGTTTGTTGCGCTTATTAACTATGGCATTATAGGTTTAATACAGCTTGATAAGGGATTTGTTGATACGATAGATGTTGATAATGATGAAGCTTTAGCATTGTATGATAAATATGCTAACGTGGCTTTTGAGCTTATGTTAAAGAAAAATCACGATTATGGCGAGGCTTGGCGAGATATGCGCGTAAGTAGTTTTACCGATATTATTCTTACTAAGCTTCAGCGTATAAAGGAAATAGAGGATCATAAAGGTAAAACTTTAGTAAGTGAAGGCGTTGATGCTAACTATATAGATATTATAAATTATGCTATTTTTAGTGTTATAAAGCTTAATGAAGAAGACTAAGATTATTATAGTAAATATAGCTAGAGTAATTCTTGCTTTAACTTTTATCTTTTCTGGATTTGTTAAAGCAATAGATCCTTTAGGCTCTCAATATAAGATAAAAGAATATATTGAAGTGCTACATATGTCGAGCTATGTGCCTGATTGGGTGCAATTATTGCTTTCGATAGGGTTATCTGCAGTGGAGTTTACTTTGGGAGTCCTTCTTTTGCTTGCTATTCAGCGGCGTAAGGTTAGTAGAATAGTATTAGTGTTTGCCTTTATAATGACTATTATTACTTTATGGCTTACCATTAGTAATCCTATTCAGGACTGTGGCTGCTTTGGAGATGCATTAAAGCTTACAAATATACAAACTTTTTCTAAGAATATTATATTGTTTCTTGCTTCATTGGCTTTAGTTAAGTGGCCGCTTTATCAGCCTCGTTTTATTTCAAAGAATAATCAATGGATAGCATCTAACTTTACTATAATATTTATTCTTGTCGTTTCTGCTTTGAGTCTTTACCATTTGCCTATATTTGATTTCCGCCCTTATTTCATTGGTCAAAACATAAAGAAGGCTATGGAGATACCTAAAGGTGCAAAGCAAACAAAATTTAAGACTACGTTTATTTGCGAGAAAAATGGTATTACAAAGGAGTTTGATGAGAAAAATTATCCTTATAATGATACTACGTGGGTGTTTAAAGACTCGCGTCAGCAAATAATAGAGAAAGGTTATGAGCCTCCTATACACGATTTTTCTATTACAAATGATAGAACGGGGGAAGATATTACCGGCTCTGTGCTTACGCATGATGGATATGTATTTTTACTTATTATCCCATTTATAGAACAAGCCGACGATGCTAATTTCAGTGATATAGATGCTATTTATAAATATGCAAAGGAAAATAATTATCCTTTTATGGCTATAACGGCAAGCACAGATACTTCTATTAAGCATTGGAGGAATATAACGGGAGCAGAATATCCTTTCTATTCTGCTGATGGTACTACGTTAAAAACTATTATTCGTAGTAACCCAGGTTTAGTCTTATTGTATAAGGGGACAATTATAAACAAATGGAATCATAATGATATACCAAAGGCAGAAAAGCTTAACGCTCCGTTAAGTTTGCTTACTATTGGTCATGAGCCTGAAGATAACACATTGGGAAAAATAGTTTTAATACTTTTGTGTTATGTTTTACCTCTTATCTTACTTATTGTAGCTGATAGGTTTTGGGCATGGTCTGTATGGATAAAAAAGAAAGAAAGATGGATAAAGATGAAGGAGAAATGGCTTATTAATCAAGAGAAAGGGCAAACAGCAAAGATGTTACATAAGGCAGAAAAGGTAATGGGGCAAGCTGAAAAGGTAATGGGTAATGCTGGTAAGGCTGTTTCAAATGCAAGTAAAAGTATGGTTGATAAGCTCAAAAATGACAAAAAAGATACTCCAGATCAAGATAAGACAAGTATTTAATAACATATATAAACTTAATTAAAAATAATAGATAATGAGAAAGAAAATTGTTGCAGGTAACTGGAAGATGAACGAGAACCTGCAGGAGGGTATAGCTTTAGCTAAGGAGATTAATGAAGTGTTGACAGCAGAAAAGCCAAACTGTGATGTTATTATTTGTACTCCTTTTATTCATTTAGCAAGTGTTGCTAATGTATTAGATTCTTCTGTAGTGGGATTAGGTGCAGAAAATTGTGCTGACAAGGTTAGTGGAGCTTATACAGGTGAGGTTTCTGCTGCTATGGTAAAGAGTACAGGTGCACAATATGTTATTTTGGGACATTCTGAGCGTCGTGAATATTATGGTGAAACAGCAGAGATTTTAAAGGAAAAGGTACAGTTAGCATTAGCAAATGGGCTGAAAGTTATCTTCTGTTGTGGTGAAACTTTAGCAGAGCGTGAGGCTGAGAAGCAAAATGAAGTAGTAAAAGCAGAGCTTGCAGGGTCTGTTTTTCATCTTTCAGAGGAGGAATGGAAGAATATAATTTTAGCTTATGAGCCTATTTGGGCTATTGGTACAGGTAAGACAGCTACATCAGAGCAAGCAGAAGAGATGTGTGCTTATATTAGACAGATTGTAGCTGAAAACTATAATAAGGAAGTAGCAGATGAAACATCTGTGCTTTATGGTGGTAGCTGTAAGGCTAGTAATGCTCCAGAACTATTCTCTAAGCCAAATATAGATGGTGGCTTAATAGGTGGTGCTTCTTTGAAGTGTGCTGATTTCAAGGGTATTATTGATGCTTGGAAGAAGTAATATTTTAGATAAAGAATTTATATAAATCCCGTTTAAAGGAGGAGTTTTTTGCTCCTTTAGCGGGATATTTTCTCATATATAAGTAAAGAAGATGAAAAAACTTCTTGTAATATTATATCTTATACTATGTTATATTAATTCTATTTCTGCACAAGGCGTTGTTACTGTAACGCAGAGTTCAGATATTGAAGCCATTGTGAATGGTAAGAAAGCTAAAACAAAAAAGCAACTAAAAACAGAAAAGAAAACTACAAGGGAGGATAAAAAACAGTCTTATGTGCCAGTAGTGCCACCTTCTTCTCACTCTCGGCTGCAAGAACCTGTAATGGAACGTGTGCAAACACCTGTAATATCTTCAGGTAAGCCACAATCGTCTAATGATATAGTTTCTGCTCCAAGGACAAAGCTTGTAAGAAAACTTGTGAAGAAACCTCATGTTTCGATGTCTGATGGAGAGGACGGTGAAAGTCAGATAGTAACTAAACGTCTTAAGCATACGTTTAAAAAGGTAAGAGGTTTTAGAGTACAAGTGTATAGTGGAGGAAATACTCGCATAGCTCATCAAGATGCAAATAAAGCAGGAAAGAAGGTTAAATCTCTTTTTCCTTCGCAGCCTGTATATGTTCATTTTTATACACCGCGCTGGATGTGCTTAGTTGGAAATTTCACTAACTATCATGTTGCTCGAAAGATTGCTCTTAAAATGCGTAAGGCAGGGTATCCTAATGCTAATGTTATTCGCACAATTATTTCTGTAAAAACTACACAAGTAGTAGAAGAAACACCATATATTGGTATTCCTAAAGAATCTTATTCACCTTATTAATATATATAATAGATACAAAATACTTAATGGCAAAAGGTAACGAGTTTCGTGAAGGTTTAGAAGAATTAGCCTTTCATTATGAAAAAATATTATCTCTTCTTGGTGAAGATCCTTCTCGTGAAGGTTTAGAGAAAACTCCTATGCGTGTAGCAAAAGCTATGCAAGTACTTACTCGTGGTTACACGCAGGATCCTCACAAAGTGCTTACTGATGCGCTTTTTGAAGAGAAATATAACCAGATGGTAATAGTTAAGGATATAGACTTTTTCTCTATGTGTGAACATCACATGTTACCTTTCTATGGAAAGGCTCATGTTGCTTATATTCCTAATGGTAAGATAACAGGATTAAGTAAGGTGGCGCGTGTTATAGACATATTTAGTCATCGTCTTCAGGTGCAAGAACGATTAACAGAGCAGATAAAAGATTGCATACAAGACACTCTTTGTCCGCTTGGTGTTATGGTAGTGCTTGAAGCAAAACATATGTGTATGCAGATGCGTGGTGTAGAGAAGCAAAATGCAATAACTACAACAAGCTCTTTTAGTGGTGCTTTTAATCAGGCAAAAACCAGAGAAGAGTTTATGACTCTTCTTCATGGAAAGAATATATAAATTAAGGAAATTACAAAATAAAGAAAAGTTTTATGAAGTTTAATTTAAGAGCATTAGTGTTATCATCTTTAGGCGTTATAGTATTGTTTACAGTAAGTTCGTGTTTAGGTGATAGCGATAATAAAAGCAATACTGATAATGAGTTTTTAAAGAAAGCTGTAAAGAGCTCGTTAGGTTCTTGGAATGGGACATTAAAGTTTGCAAATAGTCTTGGAGTAAAGGAAGATGTTAATAATGTTTCGTGGATAGCTTCACAAGAAAAGAACAATTATTATATAACGATTCCTAAGTTTCCTATTAGTAAGATAGCTAATAGTATACAAATGCCAAAGAGTGCTTCTTTAGTGGAAAAAGCTCTTTATGACAGCTTGAGTCTTGTAAAAAATGGCATCAGCAGTCTGCCAGATGTAAGCTATAAAGCTATTGTTGGCTCTGTGAGAGTGAATGATCCAGCATGGAGCTTTATACCGATAGAAAATATAAAGTTTAAGCTTAATTATCTAAAAAAAGATCATTATTATATGTTGATGCAAACCGATGGCACTGAAAACGGTAAGAATATATATGCGTATACATATAGTAGCTATTATATAACATCTCCTGAGAGTATGGCTATTAATGGAGTTTTTCAATATTTGGTGGAAACAAATGAAAAAGGAGAAGTGTTGAAACTTGTAAAAGAATATAGTCCTTCACAGTTTTTTTACAAGTCGGTTAGTCATAAAAAATAATTTTTAATGAAGTTTATATCATGGAATGTCAACGGGCTTCGTGCTTGTGTTGGCAAGAATTTTAAGGAAGAATTTTTGGCATTAGATGCCGATTTCTTTTGTTTACAAGAAACTAAAATGCAGGAAGGGCAGCTTGATTTGTCTTTCCCGGGTTATGAATCTTATTGGAATTATGCTGACAAGAAGGGATATTCTGGTACAGCTATTTTTACTAAACATACCCCATTGTCTGTATCAAGAGGTATTGGTATAGAGGAGCATGATCATGAGGGTAGGGTTATAACTTTAGAAATGGCAGATTTTTATCTGGTTACTGTTTATACTCCTAATTCTCAAGATCAGCTTAAACGTTTACCTTATCGTATGCAATGGGAAACTGACTTTCAGTCATATCTACATAGTTTAGACAAGCATAAGCCTGTTATTGTTTGTGGCGACATGAATGTAGCACATGAAGAGATAGATCTAAAGAACCCTAAGAGTAATCATTTCAATGCAGGATTTTCAGATGAAGAGCGCGAAAAGATGACCACTCTTCTAAGCAATGGCTTTACTGATACTTTTCGTTTCCTTTACCCCGAGCAGGTTACTTACTCATGGTGGTCATATCGTTTTAAGGCACGAGAAAAGAACATAGGGTGGCGTATAGATTATTTTCTCATCTCAGATCGTTTGCGCGAGAGCCTTGAAGAGGCTAAGATTCATACAGAAATACTTGGTAGCGACCATTGTCCTGTAGAGATTATTTTAAAGTAAAAGGGGCTTTATAACAGGATCTATGAAGGTGCAAGCGAAAGTACTTTTGTTAATGATAGTATCTTTAGTAGTTATTTTTTGCTATGCTTTGATACCTAAAGATATAGTTTTAGGTACCTTTCTACTAAAGAAGCTGCATCTTCCTATGCCCTTTTCTAATGTTATATCTAAGCCCATAGAGGTAAATAAGCATAAGCAGTATGTATATAGACATCAGAGAATACTCTTCTTTGGCGATTCTATGGTAGAGGGTTTATCACGTCGCTTTGGTGATTATTGCGGAGAGAGTGGTCATATTCTTTATAGTATTATATGGTATAGTTCCACTACAGAGCGATGGGCAAAGAGCAATGTGATAGAACATTTTATTAAAAAGTACAGACCTACATATCTTATAATATGTATAGGAAGTAACGAGCTTTTTGTAAACGACCTTGAAGAGCGAAGACAGTATATAGCTCAGATATTAAAAAAGGTGGGAAATCTACCTCTGGTATGGATAAGTCCTAACGACTGGAATGGAGATACAGGCATTGTCGATTTGATAAAAAATTATTCTGGCAAGGGGTTTTTCTATGATAGTCGTCCGTTAAAGCTTTATCGCGGTAGCGATCATTATCACCCTACATGGGAATCGGCAGCTTATTGGATGGACGAAGTAGCCAAATTTCTTAATAGTAAAAAGTGTTCGGCTCAACTTTTTTTAAACGTTCCTAAAGGACATCATAAGCCAACTAAAACAAAAACGCTATCTCCATCATTTGAAAATTTTTAAGAATGAGTGTATGTATATATGATATAGCCTGTAAGAAGATTTAAAGATATTAATGTCTTAATAAGTGTGATACCTGCTTTTTATTGTCAATTTATTAAGTAAGCAGTGATGAATATAAACGATGAAAAGGTAAAATAATATGATAACAACACAATGGCAGTCGCTCCTTGATACAGCAGATTGGTCGCTGTGTACGATACCTTTCATGGTGTTGTTTATCTTTTTTATGGTTATCTTTGTTTTTTTATCTAAACAAAGCTACATCGTACAAAAGCTATGGGTAATAGCTTTTAATATTCTCTTTGCTATATTAGTAGGTAAGTGGGCAGTGTTGTTATTGTTATTAAACACCTTTTTGTCATGGTTTCTTACAAAGAAGATGGATAATATTAAAGGCACACATACAAAGAAATGGGCGTTGGCAATTATCATTTTTATAGAGATTCTTCCTCTTTTCTTCTTAAAATATGCTGGCTTTACTCTCGATATCATACATAATATTATTTCTACTAATATTTCCTTTAAAGCTTTCTTGCTTCCTGTAGGTATTTCTTTTTATACGTTTCAAGCTGTTAGCTATACCATAGATGTGTATCGTAAGCGTATAGATAGCAAGTGTTCGCTATTTAATTATACTTTTTATCTAACATTTTTCCCTTTGCTTATTGCCGGACCAATAACGCGTGCTAAAGATTTTCTTCCACAGCTTTACTCCTATAGAAAAGTTAGCTCTACTATGGTTTATCGTGGCTTGTGGCTTATTCTTTGTGGAATAGTTAAGAAGTGTGTCATTGCCGACTATCTATCCCAGTATAACAACTTTGTTTTTGCAGATCCGTTAGCCTATACTGGTTTTGAGAATCTTATAGCTGTAATAGGTTTCTCATTACAGATATATTATGATTTTGCAGGATATAGTGATCTTGCCATAGGCATTGCTGCCATAATGGGATTTCATATAAAGGATAATTTTTACTTCCCTTACCAAAGTGTTAACCTTACAGAGTTTTGGCATCGTTGGCATATATCTCTTTCTACATGGTTTCGCGATTATCTTTATATACCGTTAGGAGGAAATCGTCATGGAGCCATACGCACTTACTATAATGTTTTTATAGTAATGGTTATAGCTGGGTTATGGCATGGAGCTTCATGGATGTTTGCTATATGGGGGGTAATGCACGGTGTAGGATTAGTTCTTCACAAGCTGTTTTATAATATTGCTCTGAAAAAAGTTAGAGATACTGTCTTTGTGCATAGCCTTAGTTGGCTTGTTACTTTTTCTTATATCACAGTGGCATGGATATTTTTTCGTGCTCAAGACATGAGTGTAGTAACAGATATGTTATTACAGATATTTCACCATTTCGATATATCTTCAGCTAAATCTTTTATATATTTTCGCCCTCTTTGGACTTTTGTTTTTATTGTGGCTGTTAATTTTCTATATCTTAAAGCAGAGGATTATAATTGGCTTCAGGCATATTTTGTACGATTACACTGGGTGATAAAACTTGTATTATTTATTATTGTACTTCAGTTAGTCATTAATATGAGCCAAGATAGTGTGCAGCCTTTTATATATATGAAATATTGACGCTCTATTTATAAGAAATAGTGCAGTGTGTGGCTGTATCCCTTTTTGTTGTAGTATATGGCTCATGGTAGAAGAGAGAAGATAAAATATGAGAAAATATGAGCTGCATTATAATGTAGAACACTGTTTTTTAGAAATAGAAAACTAATGGTTTTAGAGAATAAAGAAAATCTGTTGCTTGCAAAAATAGATTATTTTTGCATCAAAATTAATTTATTTTTGTATTAAAAATAGATTAAAATAATAAGTTAAACATACTGTTTTGCCCTGTAAAAGGCTGCCATTATATATCATAAAAATATTCTTTTTATATGAATATGTCCTTATATGCGTATTAATAATATGTTTGCAATGAATTAATATAAAGATTGGAAAATATTTTTCCTTGTGTTCGATAACAATGTTAAAACCTATCGTTTGTTATAATTTTATTTGGATATATAATTGATTTATTTTATATTTGCAATATGTTTTTCAAGTGATTTTGACTTTCTTTTAAAATCACGCTGAGGTTGGTAGCGTCCTGCACCAACCTCTTTTTTTGTGTGTTTTATAAATATAATTATTGCCTATCTATAAAAAAACTTTTTGTATTTTTGCTTCTAAATATGTAATATATGAGAAAGATAGCTTGTTTACTTCTTTTTATAGGTTGTTTAGCGTTATATTCTTGTGAAAAACCTATTATAGAAGAAGATGATATAAAAAACGAAGAGCCTGCAGAGCCTAAGCCTCCTACAAATAATGTTCCGCCCCAAAAAGGTAAAGGAGGCTCGTCTAATAACGGTAATGGTACAGGCAAGTCGCCTAACAACGGTGAAGGTACGGGTAAAGGGGGCTCGTCAGAACATTATGATATGGAGCACCCTATGAGTGTATCTAAATTTCTTACTATTGTGCCGAATAACGAAAAAATGTATGTGGTAGGATATATAATAGGTGCTTTTAAGAGAAATCTAAAAGATGTAGAATGGAACGCTCCTTTTACTTCTGGTTTATATATATTATTGGCTGATAATAAAGACGAAAGAGATCTTAGCAAAGTTATGGTTCTATGCTTAAGTAAAGTTTCTAATAAGAATAAATATAATTTGAAGAAGCATTCAGATAATATAGGTCGTAAATTGTTGTTATTTGGTGAGAAGCAAGCCTTTTCGGGTGTTATTGGCATGAAGGATTATGTTGGTATATGTGCGTTTTGGGAAGAGATATAATAGCAAACAAGAAGCAAAATGCTTATAGCTAAGTATTTACTTCTTGTTTTTAGGATTCTTTTATATAAGTTTTTGCTTTTATAATGCTTTTAGCGATTTGATAGTAGAATAAGGATTTTTACTTCCAAAAATATAGCTACCACTAACAAGAATATCAGTCCCTGCATCTATTAGTAAAGGTGCAGTTTCTCCATTTACCCCTCCATCTACCTCGATAAGGGTATTGCAATGTTCGTTTTCTATAAGAGCTTTGAGCTTTCGTACCTTCTTTAGAGAACTTTTTATAAACGATTGTCCTCCAAATCCTGGGTTGACGCTCATAATCTGTACTATGTCAATGTCTCCTATAATATCTTCTAATACATTTACAGGGGTAGAAGGGTTTAAGGTTACTCCTGCTTTCATGCCCGTAGCTTTTATGGCTTGTAAAGTTCTGTGTAGATGTACGCAAGCCTCGTAGTGGATATTCATAATAGCAGCACCACAATCTAAAGTTTGTTGAATATAGTTTTCGGGGTGTTTTATCATTAGGTGTACGTCCATAGGCTTTTTTAAAACCTTGCTTACTGCTTTCATAACAGGAAATCCAAACGAGATATTAGGCACAAAGCTACCGTCCATTACGTCCATATGAAGCCAATCGGCATCGCTACTATTAATCATCTCTATGTCTTTAGAGAGATGAAGGAAATCGGCAGATAGTAATGAGGGTGAAACAATAACTGACATAATTATAATTAAAAGAGATAATTTGTTTCAGCAGAAAGTTCTTTTAAAAGATAGTCTGCTATGAAAATAATATTATTTTATCGTTGTATTTTTGAATAAATTCTTTTTGTATATATACTTTTATAAAAGTATTTACCATAATGGAAATCAAAGTTACATAATATTTTTATATTGAGCAATATATTTTATGGAATAATGCTTTTATATTGTTTCACGTTGTAAATCATTTAAAAAAATAAATACTTAACCAAATAAAATTATTATCTTTGTGTTATGAACAATATTTTAGATGAAATAGTAAAAGCTAAACGTATAGAGCTTGAGCAGTGGAAGCGTTTCTTGCCTATTAAGCAGCTGTATGCTTATGTAGATAAGAATAATGAATACCTGTTTGAAGGCTCTTCTCTTGGCGAGGCTTTACGAGGTTCTTCTACAGGTGTTATTGCAGAGTTTAAGCGGCATAGCCCTTTGCACGGCTGGATAAATGATGCGGCAAGAGCGGGAAAGACTGCTTTTAGTTATCAAAAGGGAGGAGCCTCTGCTATAAGCATAGTTACTGATAGGCAGTTTTTTGGTGGATATGACGAGCATATTCAAGAGGCTCGGCAGAGCGGTGTAACATGCCCTATTTTGTATAATAATATTGTTATAGACGATTATCAGCTTCTTCAAGCTAAATATTGTGGTGCATCAGCAGTATTGCTTATGGCTTCTTGTATTAGCAAAGAAGAGTGTAAGCACCTCATAGAGTCGGCTCATTACTTGGGTTTAGAGGTTTTGCTTACAATCAATTCAGAAAAGGAATTAGATTATCTTTCTTTTCAGCCAGATATTGTAGGTGTGAATAATAGGAGTATAACAACTTTCCATGCCGACGTGCATAACTCTTTTCATTTAGCACCTTGTTTACCTAAAGATAAGGTGTTAGTGAGTATGGGCGGCATTAGTAGTGTTCAAATGGTGAAGGAACTTCGTAAAGAAGGTTTTAAAGGCTTTATAATAGGTGAAGTTTTTATGAAAGAGAAAGCTCCGGGTGATGCGTTATGTAAATTTATTAAAGACTTAAAAGAGTAGCTTATGATGTTTAGTAAATTATTTAATAAGGACAGCAATGTTTTTATACCTAAAAAGATAAAAGTTTGTGGTATGTGTGATGCACAAAACATAAGTGATGCTATTTTTGCAGGTGCAAATATTATAGGTTTAAGTTTTTGTCCAAATAGTGTGAGGTATGTTAAGCAGCTGTCTACAAAGACCGGTATTATGCCTGATATATCCTCTTTAGATTGTAACAAAAAAGTTAATTTAGCACAAATAATAAAGGATAAAGAAATAGAGCTTTGTGGAGTGTTTGCTGATGATATGCCACAAACAATAGTTAGCAGAGTAGTAAATTTCAATTTGGACATCGTTCAGCTCTCAGGCTCTGAAAGTCCTGTTATGATAGATAACTTTCGTCGTACGATATGTACTGATATACGTCCAAACATTAAAATAATAAAAACCATAAGAGTGGCTTCAAGATCCGATTTTAAGCAATGTGCAGATTATGAAGGGCATGTTGATTATTTCCTTTTTGATGCTAAAAGTAATAAGGCAGATGATGATAAAAAGCGTTTTTCTTGGAATTTGCTAAAGTCATATAATGGTAGTACACCTTTCTTTCTTAGTGGCTCTATAGGTGAGCATGATGTAAAGGCGATACATTCTTTAAAACATTCTTTGTGTATAGGTATTAATGTTAATAGCCAGTTTGAGACGGCTCCAGCTTTAAAGGATATAGTTAAGTTGCGAGGATTTATAAATAAGCTTTGTAGGTTGGAGTAGTTTTTTTGGTTTTTTATTAAGAGTGGTGTTGTCTTGTGATAGGTTGTGCTTTTGTTTTCATTGTAGATTATGGTAGATCTTTCAAGTTCTTCAACAGAGGTTATTGCTAATGATGGTTTTCCTTGGTATGCTATTCGTCTTTTTACTAAGTCGTTGCAAGATGTTAAAGCATACTTTGAGTCGTTTGGTTACGAGTGTTTTGTACCAATGGAATATGTTGAAATAATGAAGCCAGAGGGTGGAGTGGGGCATATTCTTAAGCCTGTTATACGTAATTTTTTGTTTGTTAAGCAAACAATGGATAACTATACTTTTAAGAAGTCGGTTTTAAATGCTAAGTTTAAGATAAGTGTTATTCGTAAGATAGATGATAATAGTCAGTTTGCTCTCATTCCTTCTAAGCAGATGTACGACTTTCGTTTAATGTGTAATCCTGAGATAACGCTTCGTAAATTTCTAACAGAAAAGGAGGCACAGCTAAAGGTAGGTAATAAGGTTTTTGTGAAATATGGTCCTATGAAAGGCATGACAGGAAGGTTAGTAAGGTCGAATAAGAAATATTATCTTCTTAAAGAAGTGCCGGGAATGGGAGTAATGTTAAAGGTATCTCGCTGGTGTTGTGTTGCTATTGAAGGGGTAGAATAGATTAAAAGGAAGTGGAATAAACATCATCTTCTTTCTTTAAAAAATCTAAGCATAAGCTCTTTACATTCATTTTCCATAATTCCACCTATAATATTTGCTTTAGGGTGTAAGGCCTTAGGTGCATACGTATGATATCCGCGCTTATCGTCTATACAGCCAAAGACTATGCGTTTTATCTGCGACCACCCTAAAGCACCGGCGCACATAGTGCATGGCTCTACAGTAACATAAAGGGTACAACCCTCAAGATATTTACCCCCCAACTCATTAGCAGCAATAGTAATGGCTTGCATCTCAGCATGAGCGGTAACATCGTGTAATCTTTCAGTAAGATTGTGTGCACGTGCTATTATTCTATCTTTACATACAATGATAGCTCCTATGGGGATCTCTTTTTCTTTATATGCCTGCTTAGCTTCTTCTAAAGCAAATTGCATATAGTAGAGGTCTTTTTTTATATCTTCTTCAGCACTCATATATTTGCAAAAATACAAGTTTTATTTTGAATATACATTAAAAAAACATATCTTTGTAACATAAAAAAAAGATTAAACAGTTTTGGCTTATCATAATGATTTAGGAATGTGGGGAGAAAACACTGCTGCCGATTATCTGCAACAGCAGGGTTATACCATACTTTATCGAAACTGGCGTTGTGGTCATCGTGATATAGATATAATAGCAGCGATGGGAGATGTCTTAGTAATGGTAGAGGTGAAAACACGTCGTAATGAGGATTTTACCGACGCAAGTGCTGCCGTTAATGCGTCTAAGATAAAGTCTTTGTCCGTAGCTGCTAATGCTTTTATAAAAAAGTATGGAGGAGGCTATGATGTAAGGTTTGATGTTGTAACTGTAGTAGGCACTCCTGAGGAGGAACCGCAGATAAATCATATAACAGACGCTTTCTTACCTTTTATATAAATATGAAGAATTAGAAATGGAATTGTTTAAAAATATCAAGAATATATTCTCTGCAAAGCAGAAAGTGCCAGCCGATTATAAGATAGTGAGTCTACATTCGGTAGATAGTACTAATACATATTTACGTACTTACTTGCCCGAAGAAGGTGAAAAGATAACACTTGTTGTGGCAGATTATCAAACAGCAGGGCGTGGTCAAGGGCTTAATAAGTGGGAAAGCGAAGCAGGAAAGAACTTGCTTTTTTCTGTATTGGTACACCCATCACGTGTTCCTCTTCGGCAACAGTTTCTTTTAGCAGAAGCAGGAGCTTTAGCATTGAAAGAGGTTATTAATAAATATGTTCCAGAAAACATTTCTCTTAAATGGCCTAATGATATTTATTGGAAAGATTATAAGCTGAGCGGCACATTAATAGAAACCAAGATTGTAAGCGGACATATTAAGGATTTTATATTCGGAGTAGGGCTAAATGTTAATCAAACTCATTTCTCGTCAGATATACCTAATCCTATATCGTTAGCACAGATTATAGGGCACGATATAGATAAGGCACATCTTTTAAAGGAAATCTTACAATCTTTTCAGCGATATTTTGCATATATTGAGGGTGGGGAGTATGATGGTATTAGTGGCTTGTATCATGAAAGCCTTTACCACTCTAAAGGTTTTCATTGGTATAGAGATGCTCAAGGTAAATTTGAAGGAGCTATAGTAGAAGTGGAAGATGACGGGCATCTTATAATGCGAACACGTGAAGGTGTTGTTAAGTCGTATTTATTTAAAGAAATAGAGTTTGTTTTATAAAAAAAAGAATTATAATAAAAGAAGATATATGGCAAGGTTTAAACGTATTTTATTAAAGCTCTCAGGTGAAAGCTTGATGGGGAAACAGGGGTATGGCATTGATCCTGAAAGGTTAAATGACTATGCTCAACAGATAAAAGAAGTGCATGATATGGGTGTTCAGATAGGAATAGTAATAGGTGGAGGCAATATCTTTAGAGGGCTAAGTGGCAGTCAGAAAGGCTTTGATCGTGTGAAAGGAGACCAGATGGGTATGTGTGCTACTGTAATCAATTCGCTTGCGCTTAGCTCTGCACTTGAGGCTATTGGCACAAAGGCTAAAGTATTTACTGCTATTCGTATGGAGCCTATAGGAGAGTTTTATAGTAAGTGGAAAGCTATAGAGGCTATGGAGCATGGCGCTGTAGCAATAATGTCTGCAGGAACAGGCAATCCTTATTTTACAACAGATACAGGGTCGAGCCTTCGAGGCATAGAGATAGAGGCAGATGTAATGCTTAAAGGAACTCGTGTAGATGGTATTTATACTGCTGATCCGGAAAAAGAGCCTACGGCAACGAAGTTCTCTGAAATAACTTATGATGATATTTATAAAAAAGGACTTAAAGTAATGGATCTTACAGCCACTACTATGTGTAAAGAAAACAATCTACCTATTTATGTTTTTAATATGGACGTCTTAGGTAATCTCAGAAAGGTTATACTGGGAGAAGATATTGGCACTTTGGTGCATAACTAAATTATGTTTATAAACTAATAATTATTTTATATAATAAAGAAGATTATAATAAAAACAATTATAGAGCTATAGATAGATGAAAATAGGACTTTTTAAATATTTTAAAATTGATAATAATATAAAAGATTAAGGGAAAAGCATTTTTCCTTTAATCTTTTCGTTTTTATTAACAGTTCTGTTTCGGACAATCTTATCATTCTTTTTGTATATTTGTAATGCAAACGATTATTTTCCAATAATATGAAGATAACTAAAATTTTATTATTTTTTATACTACTATTTGTTTCTACTTTTACTTTCGCTCAAGGGCAGCCAGTGCATTTTAGTGTTCAGCAGAAAAAAGTATCTCCAACAGAGCTGCATATTATGTTTAAAGGCATTATTAATGATGGATGGCATGTTTATTCTACTGACTTACCTGCAGGTGGCCCAATATCTACCAGCTTAACAATAGAGAAGGCTATAGGTGTAAAGCCTATAGGCAAACTTATAGCAAAGGGAAGAGAAATAAATTTAAATGATCCTGTGTTCTCAATGAAGCTACGTTATTTTGAGAAACAAGTTACTTTTATTCAGAAGTATAAGATAACAGGCAAGGTTTATAATATCAAAGGTTATTTAGAGTATGGCTCGTGTAATGATGAGTCGTGTATGCCTCCTACTGATGTTGAGTTCGATTTTAAGGGTAATGGCCCTGCAACTTTACCTGATAAAGAAGAGGCTATAGAAACAGAACTTACAAAGAAAGAAGATACCCAAACGGCTACTATAGATAATGTAGGTTTGCAATCTTTAGAAAAAAAAGATAGCAGTTTCACCCCTGAAGCTATTTCCGATTCTGCAAAGGCGCTTATAGTAGCACCAGCACAACCAATGTCTGTAGAGAAACAATGGTGGACTCCTGTTATAAAAGAGCTTAAGTCTTTTAATCAAATACCAGAGGATCAAAGTCAGTCGCTTTGGTATATTTTTGTAATGGGTGTTGTTGGGGGATTAGTAGCATTGCTCACTCCATGTGTTTGGCCTATTATACCAATGACGGTAAGCTTTTTTCTTAAAAGGGCTAAGAATGATCGTAAGAAAGGTATACGCGATGCTATTACTTATGGTATATCTATTATTGTCATCTATATGGGATTGGCTTTATTTATAACAGCTATCTTCGGACCACAACGTCTTAATGCTTTAGCTACCAATGCACCTTTTAATATATTTTTCTTTTTAATGTTAGTGGTGTTTGCGTTTAGCTTCTTTGGGTGGTTTGAGCTGTCATTACCATCATCATGGGGAAATGCGGTGGATAATAAAGCATCTGCTACGACAGGATTGTTATCAATCTTTCTTATGGCTTTTACCCTATCATTAGTAAGTTTCTCATGTACAGCTCCTGTGGTAGGCTTACTTTTAGTACAGGCTGTTACCAGTGGAGATTATATAGCTCCTGCTATAGGTATGCTTGGGTTTGCTTTAGCATTAGCTTTACCCTTCACTCTTTTTGCTTTATTTCCCACATGGCTTAAGCAAGCACCAAAGTCAGGGTCTTGGATGAATATGATAAAGGTAGTATTAGGGTTCGTAGAACTGGCTTTTGCTTTGAAATTCTTCTCTGTAGCCGACCTTGCTTATGGTTGGCATTTGCTTGATCGTGAAGTGTTCTTATCACTTTGGATAGCAATTTTTGGTCTATTGGGATTATATCTTATAGGAGTCTTTAAGTTTCCTCATGATGATTCTGATAAGAAATATATGCCAGTACCTGCTATAATGTTAGGATTGCTCTCTATAGCTTTTACCGTATATATGATACCGGGCTTATGGGGAGCACCGTGTAAGGCTATTAGCGCTTTTGCTCCTCCTATCAATACGCAGGACTTTAATTTAGCTCCTAAAACAGTACATGCCGCTTATACCGACTATGATGAAGGCATGCGTGCTGCTGCTGCAGCAGGTAAACCTGTATTATTAGACTTTACTGGCTTTGGCTGTGTTAATTGTCGTAAAATGGAATCTTCAGTGTGGAGCGATAATCGTGTGGCAGATAAGCTTATGAAAGATTATGTTCTAATATCTCTTTATGTAGATGATAAAACCCCTTTAAAGGAACCTATTAAGGTAAAACGTTCAGATGGTACAGAACGTACTCTGCACACTGTGGGAGATAAGTGGAGTCATTTAGAAGAAACAAAGTTTGGTTATCTTGCACAGCCTTTCTACGTTCCTTTAGATAATATGGGTAAACCTCTTAATAATAGTTATGCTTTTAAGGAAGATGTTTCGGCTTACTTAGATTTTCTTGATAAAGGATTAGATAATTATACAAAAAAGAAAAACAAATAAAAAGATATGAGATTATTAAAGTTAGTATTAATATTAGTTTTTATAGTAGGATTTACGTCGTTGTCTAAAGCTAAAGGTTATCTACCTGCTAAGATATATATGTTTGGTTTTGCTGCTTCTTTCAATGATTCTACGGTATATTTTACAGATATTCAGGAAGTGAATGCTTATGTAAATAATGATAGAAATCATTTCTTAGTGGGTAGAAGTGCTTATTCTTTCCAATTACGTAATTACTTACAAACATCGAAAAGGTCTTTATATCCCACATGTGTAACAGTGTACGCTACTACAAAAGCAGAGATAAACAAAAAATATTTAGCAATAAAAAAGAAATATTTGCCTATATCTAAAGGTAAGGCAAAGGGTACTAATAGGTATTTTATAGAAACTATTCCTATAAGCGAATTTGCATATTCTATCAGCAAGCCTATAGAGTAAAGATAGTAATAACCTTGTATATAAAAAAGGAAAACCACTTAAAAGATAAAGAAATGAGTATCAATAATTTTTGTATAGCAGAATTGACTGTTCGCATAATTTTTGAGAAAAGTGGGCGTGATGATATGTATTTATTGCCGTCTTTAGAGCCATTTAGAGTAGATAACATTGATGGAGATGCTGTGTTAGAGGTTATTGTTAAAGAAAAGCTGTCTCCGCTTTCAGCTAATCAGCTCCAGCGTATAAGAGATTTTGATACAGGTAATGGTGATATTATAGTAGACCATATAAAAGGGGGCGGTTATCAATTTTCTTTTTTAGATATAGATAATGTTAAATGTTGTCTTTTACATGTAGATAAGACTTTTTCTAAGTGTGTATGTGCTGTAGAAGGTAACAGTGTAAGGCGTGCTTTTGGTTTAAATAATGCGTTAATGCTTTCATATTCTTTGGCAGCAGCATCACATGAAACATTATTAATACATGCGTCTTTAGTGCGTAATAATGGGTATGGATATGCGTTTATAGCAAAGAGTGGGACAGGAAAATCTACACAAGTAAGTATGTGGCTGCGTTATATTCCCGATTGTGATTTGATGAACGATGACAACCCTATAGTGCGAATTATAAATGAAGAGGTATGGATATATGGAAGTCCGTGGAGTGGTAAGACGCCTTGTTATCGTAATGTGAAAGCAAGGCTTGGATCTATTACGCGTATAGCTCGTGATACTTGTAATTGGATAGAGGAGCTTACTCCGATACAAGGTTTTGTTTCTTTATTACCATCGTGTTCTTCTATGAAGTGGGATCATGAGATACATGAATGTATTTGTAATACTATTACGAAAGTAGTAGAGAAGAGTAAGTTATATATTTTGCATTGTTTGCCAAATAAAGAAGCTGCCGAGGTGTGTTATAATGCTATTGCAAAAAAGTAAACGTTGATGAGTAAACAAAATATAGAAAGAGAAGATTTACATATTCCGAATGGCTTGTTTTTCCCAGAGGTAGTTAGACTTTTAAAAGAAGGATATTCTGTAACCATACCTTTAAAAGGATATTCTATGCGGCCTTTCCTTGAAAGTGGTCGGGATAAAGCCATTTTAAAAAAGCCTTCTTCAATATCTGTTGGCGAACCAGTGCTATGTGAAACATTTCCAAAGCATTTTGTTTTACATAGGATAATATCTATACAGGGAGATGATATTACATTGCTTGGCGATGGCAATATTGTTACAGAGACTTGTAAGAGAGAGAATGTTGTAGGTGCAGTGGTAGGATTTTATCGAAAAGGTAGAGAAAGCTTAGATAAAACTACTGGGAGAAAGTGGAAGATATATAGTGCTTTGTGGATGTTTCTTCGTCCAATAAGGCGTTATCTATTAGGTATTTATAGTCATGTATGGATACCTTTGTTTGGAACAATTTAAAAGGCATATAGTAAAAGAAAAGTAACTATGAAAGTAAAGAGCGGATTTAATCTTCGCAACGTATGTGGTGAAGAGCTTATTGTGGCTGAAGGTGAAGAGAATATCGACTTTAGTAATATTATTTGACCTATAGCTCATTTTGCAGGATAGAATCCTCCTTAACTACCGATATACACTGGTGTTCTCAGCAATTCAAACGTT
>NZ_JBWPJP010000027.1:0-34259 GCF_056583855.1 Prevotella sp. C0209C1
ATTGGTGATTCTTCATGATGCAAAGATAACAAATACTTATGAAATTATGTGCCTGAGAGGAGAGGGCTTGCAACTGGATTTTAGGACTGACCCCCTATCCCCCACTGATTTTCTACTGAGCCCTACTGACCCCCTATATCTGCATCATATAAGAATCTATGTGAAAAAAAAAGATGCTTAAAAAGTATATGATTAACTTTTAAGCATCTATTGTTGCGGAGGCAAGACTCGAACATGCGACCTCCAGGTTATGAGCCTGGCGAGCTACCAACTGCTCCACTCCGCGGTATAAAAAACGACTAAAACAGATATAAATTCTGTTTCTTATTAGTGAGTGCAAAGGTAATAATAATTATGGGAAATGCAAAGGGAAATTGAAATATAATTATAAATTTAACAATAAAACACTATTTAAAACATTTTTACATATTGCTACTTGCTATCGAATATATTTATAACATTTTTTCTAAGTCTTCTATAGCTCTTTTAATATCTACTGCAAAAGTTGAATGATTAAGTAGGAAATCATTATTTCCATGCGATAAAAGCTTATAAAGATCAGTATTCATACATTCCACAAATGAATTAATAGCTAATTCTATATCATCTTTTTGCTGTAAGCTATTTGAAAATTTATATACTCTATACTTCTGATGAAAGAAGCTATAAGCCTGTTCTATACTATCTTTTGTAATCATTTTTGTTTTTCTTATTTGTATTATATATTAATGTGTACTGTCACCATAAATATGCAAAGATAATTATCTTTTAAATTACTAAGTTATGATTATTCAAAAAAATGCAGTATTTGCAGAAATTATATCTATTTTCTTGCAAGAATCTTTAAAAAGCACTAACTTCGCACACAGATAAATTTCGAATAACCGAACATGGGGTGCCATTCTGTTGAATGAGCTGAGATTACACCCGTATAACCTGATGCAGGTAATGCTGCCGTAGGAATTGCTAATAAAGTAATATTTAGGTTTATCATATACAGGATTATTTATGTGCCTCATTGTACGTTATCTACATTTTTAGGTGATGTATTTATGAATTATTGCAAAACATTGACTATTGCAGGTTCAGATAGTAGCGGAGGGGCTGGTATTCAAGCAGATATTAAAACGATGTCTGCTTTAGGATGTTATTCTACTACTGTGATAACAGCTATTACTGCTCAAAACACACTTGGAATATATGCGATTGAAAAAATTAGTTATAAAATTATAGCTAAACAGTTAGAAGCTGTGTTAGATGATATTCGCCCAGATGCTATAAAAATAGGAATGGTAAATGATACAAAATCAATAGAAGCGATAGCTGATATATTGCAAGGGGTTAGTGATATTCCTATAATAATAGACCCTGTTATGGTTTCAACGACAGGATCACAATTAATGGAAGAAAGTGCAATTAAAATTTTTCGGAAAAAGTTAATACCATTATCTATACTTCTTACACCAAATATTCCAGAAGTAGAAGTTTTAATCAATAGAAAGATAACAAATATAAAAGATGTGTTATCTGTAGCTAATCGTTTAATTGATCTTAATTGTAAAGCTGTGTTAGTAAAAGGAGGACACTTAGATGGAAAAGAGAAAGTGGACTATTTACTAAGAAAGCAATATCCTATAATACCTTATACTTCACCTATGGTAAAAACCAGTAATAATCATGGAACTGGTTGTACTTTGTCTTCTGCCATTACATCTTTTATAGCAAGAGGAGAAGATATAGAACAAGCTATACAAAAGGCTAAGGAATATATTACCCAGTCTTTAATAGCAGGAGCAAACATAAAAATAGGTCAAGGACACGGTGCTGTTAATCATTTTTATAATCCTCAAAAATTAATAAAACGATGAAATATTTACAATTTATAACACATAAAAATAAACGTTTTGGCTATCTTGAAGGAGCTATGTTAGCACTAAAAGGAGGCTGTAAGTGGGTTCAATTACGTATGAAGGAAGCTTCAGACAGTGATTTTTTATCTCTTGGTAAAAAAATATCTACATTGTGTAAAGCGTACGGAGCTACTTTTATAGTAGATGATCGTGTAGAAATGGTAAAATATTTAAATGCAGATGGAGTGCATTTGGGTAAAAATGATATGCCTATAGAAGAAGCTCGTAGTATACTTTCATCGGATAAAATTATTATAGGTGGGACTGCTAATACTTTTGACGACATTAAAAAATTATATAAAGAAGGTGTAAATTATATAGGATGTGGACCTTTTAGATATACGCAAACAAAGAAGCAACTTGCTCCTATTTTAGGAATAGAAGGTTATAAAAAACTACTTAGGGAAATGAAAGAAGAAAATATAAATTTACCAATAATAGCTATAGGTGGTATTCAAAGAAGCGATATAGCAGAATTATCAGAAATAGGATTAGACGGAATAGCTATAAGTAGCACCATACTCTGTGCAGATAATCCTATAAAAGAAATGAAATCAATAATACAATTAATATAACATTATGAATAACAATATTAAAATAGTGTATCCGTCGTCGGAAAAATTTTATATGAAGGGAAAGCTCTTTCCTCATATTAAAGTAGGAATGCGTAAAATAAAACTTACCCCTACAGTGAAAATTGTAGATGGTAAGAAAATACAAAAAGAAAACTATCCTATAATAGTTTATGATACAAGTGGTGCATATAGCGATCCTGAGATAGAGATAAATTTAGAAAAAGGACTCCCTAAGCTGCGTGAGAAATGGGTAAAAAAACGTACCGGAACTTTGATGTATTATGCTAAGCAAGGAATAATTACAGAAGAGATGGAATATGTTGCCATTCGTGAAAATATGAATTGTAAAGATTTAGGTATAGAAACTCATATTACACCAGAATTTGTTTGTAAAGAGATAGCTGCAGGTAGAGCTGTAATACCTGCAAATAAGAAACATACAGAAAGTGAGCCAATGATAATAGGTAACAGATTTTCTGTAAAAATAAACACTAATATAGGCAACTCACACGAAAATTCAAGTATTGAGGAAGAAGTAGAAAAAGCTGTATGGAGTTGTAAATGGGGCGGAGACACTATAATGGATTTGTCTACAGGTGATAATATCCACGAAACAAGAGAGTGGATTTTACGAAATTGTCCAGTACCTGTAGGTACAGTTCCGATGTATCAGGCTTTTGAAAAAGTTAAAGGGAAAGCAGAAGATTTAACATGGGAAATCTTTCGTGATACGCTTATAGAGCAATGTGAGCAAGGCGTAGATTATTTTACTATACATTGTGGTATCAGATTAAAAAACATATCACTTTCAAAAGGTCGACTCACAGGTATGGTGAGTAGAGGTGGTAGCATTATATCTAAATGGTGTCAGGTGCATAACAAAGAAAGTTTTTTATATAGCCATTTTGATGATATTTGTGATATTTGCGCTAAATATGATGTAGCAATATCTTTAGGTGATGGCTTACGTCCTGGCTCTACTTATGATGCTAACGATGCAGCACAGTTTGCAGAACTTGACACAATGGGAGAATTAGTAGAGCGAGCCTGGAATAAAAATGTTCAGGCTTTTATAGAAGGACCAGGACATGTGCCTATGCATAAAATCAAAGAAAATATGGAACGTCAGAAACAGAAATGTCATGGAGCACCATTCTACACTTTAGGCCCACTTGTAACTGATATTGCTCCTGCTTATGACCATATTACAAGTGCGATCGGAGCTGCCATGATAAGTTGGTACGGAACTGCTATGATATGTTATGTAACCCCAAAGGAACATTTGTCTCTACCTAATAAAGAAGATGTGCGTACAGGAGTTATTACTTATAAAATAGCTGCTCATGCAGCGGACTTGGCAAAAGGGCACCCTGGAGCTACTATAAGAGATAATGCACTAAGTAAAGCGCGATACGAGTTTCGTTGGAAAGATCAGTTTTATCTATCATTAGATCCAGAAAAAGCTCGTGAATACTGGGAAGCATCTAATAAAGTAGGAGGGAAATATTGCACTATGTGTGGACCAAACTTTTGTGCTATGCGCATCAGTCAAACATTAAATGATTGTGATAAATAATAGAAAGATATAATATTTTAATTAAATTTTTGATATGTCCCGATACATATAGAACCGAACTTTAATTAGTCGATTATCAAAGAACTCATTGGCTGGTAGGCAAAGGCATAGATACATTTTCTAACGGACTATTGTTACCTAATTTCCCATTAATATTTGGACGAAAGATGTTTTTATAATAGGGCAAAAATGTTTCGCCTCTACATTGTGTTATGGAATATTTTTAGTGAGAATTTGCAGTGGGCAAATAGGTGTAGGGGAGTTTGCTAATGATTGTGCAATTGTGTATTGTTCTCGAATCGTTAAAATGTTGTTAAAAAGAGGTATCTAAAAGCAAATTGTTTCTTTTATTCATATTAACAGAGGAAGAATCTAAAACTCTTCTTCAGCCTATTTTAGCAAATGGGAAAAGTATTCAAAAGAATAAATTTACTATAATAAATTAAATAAATTAAGAACTATGATTGAAAAAGAAATTTCAAAAGGTATCATTACTACCTATTTTGAAAAGATGGAGAAAAGTTTAGATTTAGATGTAGCTATTGTTGGCGGTGGTCCTTCAGGAATTGTTGCTGCTTATTATATAGCAAAAGCAGGATTAAAGGTGGCTTTATTTGACAGAAAATTATCACCAGGTGGTGGTATGTGGGGAGGTGCAATGATGTTCAACCAGATAGTTATACAGAAAGAAGCGTTGGATATTATTAAAGAATTTGAGATAGACTATGAACAATATAGCGATAACTTATTTACAACAGATTCTATAGAATGTACAGCAGCCATACTCTATAAGGCTGTACATGCAGGGGCAACTATTTTTAATTGTTATTCAGTAGAAGATGTTGTGTTTAAAAATAATATTGTAAGTGGTGTTGTTGTTAATTGGACACCTGTGTTACGTGAAGGTTTGCATGTAGATCCTTTAAACATTATGGCTAAATTTGTTATAGATGGTACTGGTCATGATAGTGAGATATGCAAGGTTGTAGCACGAAAAAACAACATAACACTCAATACTTCTACGGGTAAAGTTGTTGGTGAACGCTCTTTAGATGTAATAGAGGGAGAACAGCAAGTGGTAGAGGGAAGTAAAGAGATTTATCCTGGGCTTTATGTTTGTGGTATGGCATCGTCAGCAGTAGGAGGAACTCCTCGCATGGGACCTATTTTTGGAGGTATGCTCATGTCTGGCAAGAAAGTAGCCGATATATTAATTAAGCGTATTCAGTCATAATATAACGATAAAAGGAGGGGTAAATATTTACTAATAGTAAAAGCTGATTAGTAATGCTCCTCCCCTTATAAAGGTATTTATGCAAATCATTGTGATTACACTCCCTACGTTTATAGAAAAAGAAAGTAATATTATAGAGAAATTGTTTTCATTAGGAGTAGATAGAATACATATACGGAAACCTAACGCTTCTATAAGTAAATGTAGAGAACTTATAAAGGAAATTCCGTCTTATTACCATTCAAAATTATCACTACATGATAACTTTGAATTGACAGATGATTTTAATATAGGAGGATTACATTTAAACCAAAGAAACCCATTTATACCAAAGTCTTTTAAAGGAATTGTTTCAAGATCTTGTCATAGCTTAAAAGAGATAATAAAATATAAAGCATCGGTTAATTATCTTTTCCTTAGTCCTATTTTTGATAGTATCTCTAAAAAAGGATATATGTCAGCCTTCACTGATGAAAACTTAGTTTTAGCTTGTAAGCAAAAAATAATAGATGATAAAGTTTATGCGTTAGGAGGTATATCTTTGAAAAATATTAAGCAGTTACCTTATTATGGTTTTGGAGGTGCAGTTCTTTTAGGAGATGTATGGGAAAAAGTTGATACAAAAAGTTTTGAAAGTTATATTAAGCAGCTAATAACAAATTCGATATAACTTCAAAGGTGTTAATATGATAAGCCCAAATCGGTCATTAGAAAAAGCTTTTTGTCATTTTCTAATGACCGATTTGGGTTAAATGTTACGCAAACGGCATACAGTTATACTATCTGGAGCGCAGTCATCTAATCCTAAACCAACAAAGCGACTAAAGGACAGACGGTCATTTACCTGCTCTTCAACCTCACCATCACTCAAGCCATACCATGTACGAAGAAGTTCGGTCTTGAACAACACAAGGCCGTCATGGCTTGGACGAACAGTGGGACGGTTGCCTTTGGTGTAAGCAATTTCAATAAGTCCACGAATGGGATTCCAGTCGATTATCTGATCAATTTGAAAGAAAAAGGTCTTTTTAACCTTATGATGACCAACCAATTAGGTTAGCAAAACCCGGAGAAGAAGGACGTTGTTTCGTACTATAAAGGTACAAAAATATGATGAAATGAGCAAATCTTGAACAATGAGGTTTACAGAGGTTTTACAATATTTTTGTAAAATGCTGATAGTCAAGGTTTACTGCGGAGGGAGAGGGATTCGAACCCTCGAAACGCTTTAGGCGTTTACACGCTTTCCAGGCGTGCCTCTTAAACCACTCGAGCATCCTTCCTCAATATAAAGGAAAATTAAGCCATAAATGCTAATGGGAAAATTCTCTTTACATTTTTATTAGTAATCTTAGCAATATCTTCTTTACATACGTTATAAGCATCAGATAATACTTCCAACACTTTTATTATATATGCACTTTCATTCCTGCTACCACGTAGCGGTACAGGAGCCATATAAGGACTATCAGTTTCCAAAACGAGTCTGTCTAATGGCACAGCAGCAGGTAAATCTTCGCGTAAATGGCTCGATTTAAATGTAGAAACCCCTCCAATGCCGATACTAAACTTTTCAAACTGCAAAAAGTTTTCAGCTTCTTTAGTATTACCTGTAAAGCAATGAAAGACGCCACCGGGCAATTCTTTTATGTATGGTTTCATCTGGTTTATCATCTCGTTTTGAGCTTTTCGACAATGTATCATTAAAGGTAACTTTGTCTCAATGCTCCATTTCATCATTTCTTCAAAAACAATAATTTGTTCCTTTTCAAATTCACGCGACCAATAGAAATCTAATCCTACCTCTCCTATTGCTATAACCTTTATATTATTTTCTTTTTTATTATCTATCTGCTGTTTTAAGAAAGATTTCATATTAGATAACACAGCTATATAGTTTGCTTTCACCTCTTCAGGATGTAGACCTATCATAGGGTAACAATAAAATGGATATTGCTTGCAAAGCTCCATAACGGAATAAGCTGAAGATAAATCTATTGAAGGTATAAATATTTTATCTACTCCAGCTTTCTTTGCTCTGGATATTACCTCTGGTAAATCTTCTTTATAATCATCTACATCAAGGTGAGCATGTGTATCTATAATCATGATTTATATTATTTTTTACGATGCATCAAATTTTGTGCAAAGTTAATCAATTCCTGCTTATTTTCATCATTTACTGATACTTTTGATAGATAAATTTTACTTTCTTCAAAGTATCTATTTATCTTATCTATAGCAAGCTTATCTATACCTATTTCTGTATATAGCTTAGTAATAGCTTTTATCTTCTTGTTAGCATCAAAGTCTTTTTTGTTAATCCAGTAGTTTAACTCTTCTTTTTGTTTTTGTGTAGCTTTGTTAAAAGCATTTATAAGCATATAAGTTTTTTTATTTGAAATGATATCTCCTCCTATTTGTTTCCCAAAAACATAAGGATCTCCATATACATCGAGATAATCATCTTGTAGCTGGAAGGCTAAGCCTATTTTTTCACCAAAAAGATATAAATTGTTTGCATCTTTTTCAGAAGCATTACCTAACATAGCTCCCATCTTTAAGGCACATGCTAAGAGTACGCTCGTTTTTAAGCGTATCATTTCTATGTATTCAGCTTCTGTAACATCGTTTCTATGTTCAAACTCCATGTCTAATTGTTGCCCCTCCCCTATTTCTAATGCTGTTACAGTAAATAAATCAAGCAATGCTTTCAAACAAGACGGATTACCTCTTGTTATACGTTCAAATGCTAAGACTAACATAGTATCTCCTGAGAGAATTGCAGTGTTTGCATTCCATTTTTCATGCACAGTTTGATGACCACGGCGTAAAGGAGCACTATCCATCAAATCGTCATGCAGCAAAGTATAATTATGATATGTTTCTAAACCACAGGCTTGATTTAAAATGCTTTCAGGATCATCTTTATACATATTATAAGCTAAAAGCATCAATACAGGGCGAATGCGTTTGCCTCCTAAAGATAAAACATATTTTATAGGTTCATACAAGCTCTTTGGCTCTCTGTCATAAGCTAAAGTGGCTATATAATTATTAATAATGCTGAATATCTTATCTGAACTATACATAATCTTTTTAGTCTTGTTAAAGTTTTATTTTCAGAAATGCTTTATATCTAAAGAGTTTTTACAACTTAAAAACAATAGGAATTTCTACCATCGATTTACAAGGCTTATTTTTATTTAAACCAGGTTTCCACTTTCCCATTATGTGCATTACACGCAGCACTTCTTCTTCCATGTCTTTATCTTTTCCGTTTTTTATTTTTATATTACTTACATAACCTGATTCTGAAATAATAAAAGTAACATTTACTACTCCTTCTACTCCAGCCATCTTTGACTCCGTAGGATACTGTAATGATTTTGTAAGCCATTTCATAAACATAGCCCACCCTCCTGGCGGTGTGGGAGTTTCTGATAAAATACGCTTATCTATCTTGCTATCTATGCGTTCCACATCGGCTAATGCATCATCGTCAGACATTTTTGTAGTAATCTTCTTAGCATCTTGCTCTACTTTGGGTACTGGTGGAAGCACTATTGGTGTATAAGTAAGCATAACCTCATCGGTCATACGCGGAGCTGCAGTTATCTTATCATTCGACTGCATACTACCTACACTACGAGGGGTTACCTTTACAGGATTATCGCTACGTTTTAAGTTTAACATATCTTCCACTGTAGGTTTTTTATCATTCTTATGCTTTGTGATATTGGTTTGATCTATAGCGGGAAGCATATCTAAACTATGAAGCTGAACGTTGGTAATCTTTTTCACATTGCTGCTATCAGTCCCATCATTATATTCTAATGCTACAAAGAATATAGACAAGGAGATGATGATTCCTAACATAAATCCCACCCAACGCTTATTCTCCAGATCAGCCTCCTTTGATTTCTTTATTTCCAAATCTTAAATCCTTTATATTATACCATTCTTCTTAGGAAAAATCTAAATAGCTAATACTGATCTTTCTTCTACCTTTATTGTTAAGTAAATATATGAAATATTCACCCAAACATATTTTCATTATACAAAAGTAAGAAGTTATTCGGAAAAAGATGTAACTTTGTTGAAAAATTACAAATCATTATATTAAAAAGATAATAATCTTTCTTTATCATTGCTTATAAGATTATTTATAAGCTATACAAGAAATAAAACAAAGATATAAATATGAACGAAAAAAAAATTGTGATAGCAATAGATGGTTTCTCTTCTTGCGGGAAAAGTACTATGGCAAAAAATCTTGCAAAAACACTAAAATATATATATGTAGATACGGGAGCTATGTATCGTTCGGTAACTCTTTACGCATTAAGAAATGGCTTTTTTAACATAGATGGAAGTGTAAAGGAAAAAGAATTATACAATAACATGCCTAATATAAAAATATCTTTCAAACTTAACATGGAAACTGGGCGTCCTGACACATATCTTAATAATGAAAATGTAGAAGAAGCTATTAGAACAATGGAAGTATCTTCACATGTTAGCTCTATTGCTGCTTTAAGTTTTGTGCGTCAAACCTTAGTGCAACAACAGCAAGCTATGGGTAAAGAAAAAGGGATTGTTATGGATGGGCGCGATATAGGAACAGTAGTTTTTCCTAAAGCAGAGCTGAAAATATTTGTAACTGCATCTGCTGAGATACGTGCACAACGAAGATATGAAGAACTAAAAGCAAAAGGCTTAGATGCTAATTTTGATGAAATACTCAAAAACGTAAAAGAACGCGATTATATCGACTCACATCGTGCTACGTCGCCTCTACGACGAGCAAAAGACGCTATAGAGCTAGATAATAGTAATCTTACTATTGAGCAGCAACAAGAATGGTTGATAAACGAAGTAAAAAAAATATATAATTGCTTACGACGATTTGTAAAAATATCTGCAGAATAACTCTTTTTTACAACAAAACACAATATGTAACAAAACGAAAGAATTTATATAGATAAAAAGAGATTAATATAACAGAGAACTTATTTTGCAAAAATAAAAACGACAACGTTTATTGTGTAATAGCGCATCTTAAAAGAGTGTAAACTTAAGATATATGGTAGAAAAATAGATTATTTTTCTACCATTTTTAATTTATTTTTAATGGAAAAATAATTTATTTTTCTCTCCTAATCATATCTTCTTTCCTCTTTACATAGCAAGTTTTATACTATTAATAAGCACCTTATGCAAGTAAGAATAATATATGCAGACTAATCATGTCTAAAACCTTGCTAAAAAGAAATTATAAATAAGCAGGGAAAATCACTTTCAGTATTCTGTTATTATACATGAGAAATATTTACGAAATAGTACTTTGCATGTACAAAATAAAGGGTGTGTCAATATTTAGACACACCCTTTATTTTTATATCCCTCCCTATAAAGGGAATTAAATTTTAAACTTATACTTTTTCTAAACTCTCTCTTTTCATGGCTATGCCATGCAGTTTACACGTCCCTCATTGTATGCACGAATAGCATTTGTGAGGTAGTTAAACAACTTTTTTACAATCTCTAAATTCATCATTCTTTCTTTCATAATCATCTTTGTTTTATCTTTCTGTTATCCTGTTTTCGAAGGCAAAGTTACGATATGAAAAACATGAAAACCAAAAAAAAAGGATTTTTTAGACGATTTTATGCTGTTTTTTTGACGAGAGTCAAAACTTTTGACTTGTATCAACTACTTCATTTGATATACATCAATCTTTTGGATTGATATATATCAGCCATATAGGATAATAATAGCATCTTTTACACAGAAAAAAAAGAGCTAAACGCTTGAAAAACTTTTTCTTTTAATCGGATTAGCGTATCTTTGCATAATAATATAGAATAATAAAATGGATAAAAACATAGAAAACTCTTTCAGATTACCAGCAGAATGGGAGCAACAAAGTGGAATAATGTTAATCATGCCGCATGAAGATACTGACTGGAAACCATATCTAAAAGAAATTATTTCTACTTACGTAGATATAATAGATGCTATTACGCGCTATGAAGACTTAGTTCTTATAACGAGAAATATAAAAAAGACCAAAGAGCTTTTTGCTACAAAATTATCAGAAAGGCAGATAAGACGAATAATATTCTTTAAGTGTGATAATAATGATACATGGGCACGTGATGTAGCACCTATAAGTTTGATAAACGAAGATGGCGTACAACGAATGCTCGACTTTTGTTTTAATGGTTGGGGGGAGAAATTTCCGTATGAGAAAGATAACAAGATCAATTTGCAAATGGCTCAAGCAGACATATTTAATGCAGAGATGAAGAGTCATAAAGATTTTATTCTTGAAGGTGGGTCTATAGAAAGTGATGGCAAGGGTACGCTTTTTACAACTACAAGCTGTTTACTTGCTCCACATCGCAATGAGCCATTTACACAAACAGAAATAACCACTTACCTACTCCAAAATATCCCATCAAAACGTATAATATGGTTAGAACATGGTTCTTTAAAAGGAGATGATACTGACGGACATATTGACACAATAGTAAGATGTGCACCTAATGATACCTTATTATATATAAAATGTGAAGATAAAAATGATGTTCATTATTCTGATTTTAAAAAATTAGAAGTTCAGCTAAAAACTCTTCGCACACTTAATGATAAGCCTTATCGCTTACTTGCCTTACCTTTCCCTGAAGCTATATATGATGATGGAGAGCGGCTACCTGCTACATATGCTAACTTTGTAATATTAAATGGCGCTGTGTTAGTACCTACTTACAATCAACCTAAAAATGATGCTAAGGCTTTAGAGATTATTAAGTTAGCCTTTTCAGGTTATGATATAATTGGGATAGATGCGCAAGTGGTAATACGTCAGCATGGGTCGCTACATTGCTTAACAATGCAATTGCCCAAAGGAATTATTTCTAATAACAAAAAAATGAATACTGATTATGAATAAAATAATAAAAATAGGTTTTTTACAGTTGCATAATGTAGCTGATATAAGTGAAAACATAAAAAACATAACAGAAGGTATTAAAAGTCTTGCAGAAGATGGCGCGCAACTTATAGTTTTACAAGAGTTACATAATTCGCTGTATTTTTGTCAGGTAGAAGATGTTAATAATTTTGATCTTGCAGAAACAATACCCGGCTTTTCTACAGATCTTTATAGTAAATTGTCTAAAGATCTTGGTATTGTACTTGTTACCTCTTTGTTTGAAAAAAGAGCAGCAGGATTATACCATAACACTGCTGTTGTATTTGAAAAAGATGGCACTATAGCAGGAAAGTATCGTAAAATGCACATTCCTGACGACCCTGCTTATTATGAGAAGTTTTATTTTACTCCTGGCGATTTAGGCTTTCACCCTATAAACACAAGTCTTGGCAAATTAGGAGTATTAGTATGTTGGGATCAATGGTACCCGGAGGCAGCCAGGCTAATGGCTCTGCAAGGGGCAGAAATCTTAATTTATCCAACAGCAATAGGTTATTCTAAAAGTGATACAAAGGAAGAACAGGCGCGACAGTTAGATGCTTGGAAAACAGTAATGCGAGGACATGCTGTAGCAAATAATTTACCTGTCATTGCCGTTAATCGTGTAGGTTTTGAGCCTGATCCAAGTAAACAAACCGAAGGTATAGAGTTTTGGGGTAGCTCTTTCATAGCTGGTCCGCAAGGAGAAATTCTTTACCAAGCTTGTAACAACAAAGAAGAAAAAATGATAATAAAGCTCGATCTCTACCATTCAGAAGAGGTTAGACGTTGGTGGCCTTTCTTACGTGATAGGCGTATAGAGGCATATAATGATATAACAAAAAGGTTTATAGACTAAAAAAATATACGATTTTTTCTAAAAGACGCTCAAGGCAAATCATAAAGCTGTAAACTTTCAGTAATTACCCTTTGTTATATGCAAATATTAGCTTACCTTTGCAAGCTATAAAACATATATGTTGGCTCCGTAGCTTAGCTGAATAGAGCGCAGGATTCCGGTTCCTGAGGTCGTGGGTTTGAATCCCATCGGAGCCACTCTATATGAAATAACCTGAAACAATCTGAAACAATCTGAAACGCACAAACACGCGTAAGGCGTGTATAGCTGTAATAAAAAATACCTAAAAATAGGTATTGCACGTTTTTATTGCTCGTGCTAAATTTGCAGCGGAATAAATACTTACTTATTTAAGTAATAATTTTAAACTTCTTATTTTTTAGTTTTTTAAAGAGAATAATTAATTTAATAAAAAGACTTTCCCTTTATGCATGTTTCAATAAAAATGCTGTCTCTGCTATTAACACTGACTCCATTTAGAGGGTATGCTCAGCAAAATGAGAGCATACCTAAGTTGCCTAATAAGTCTATGACAGACTCTTTGCATCAGATTAACGAAGTAGTAGTAAGAGCAAACCAGATGTTAGGCAGCCAGTTTGAAGCTCGTAACCGTACAGGTTCGGCTTATTACATCTCACCAAAAGAGCTTGGTAAATTCGATTATACTGATATAAATCGTATGTTGAAGAGCGTTCCAGGAGTAAATATTTATGAAGAAGACGGGTTTGGATTACGCCCTAACATTAGTTTGCGTGGTACACAGGCTGAACGTAGCGAACGTATTACCTTAATGGAAGATGGTATATTAGCAGCTCCTGCACCATATGCGGCTCCTGCAGCTTATTACTTTCCTAATGCGGCACGTATGTATGCCATAGAAGTGTTAAAAGGTAGTAGCCAGGTGCAATACGGGCCATTTACAACAGGAGGTGCTATAAACTTAGTATCAACCCCTATACCGCAGGACAAATTAATAAGATGTAGTATGTCGGCAGGTAGTTTTGGTAGTCTAAAGATACAAACAGCCATAGGTAAAAGCTTTAAGAACACAGGGTTTTTGATAGAATATTTACGTTATCAGGCTCGTGGCTTTAGGCATGATACCCCCGATGAGCGAACAGGTTTTAAACGCAATGACGTAATAGCTAAGTGGATGATACGTACAAACAGAGAAGATGGTATAAATCACAGATTAGAGCTAAAGTATGGATTTGCTAACGAAACTTCCGACGAAACATACCTTGGTCTTACTGATCAGGACTTTGCTGTTAAGCCATATTTTAGATATGCAGGAGCACAAAAAGATAATTTAGTAACGCGCCATTCCCAGTTTTCAGCTACATATATAATAAAAGGTATGCGCTCATGGGACATAACTACACAGGCATATTATAATTATTTTTTTAGGAATTGGTATAAGCTCAACGAAGTGCGTACAGGTTATACCAAAGCCGAACGTCGTTCAATAGGCGATGTGCTTGCCGATCCTATTACAAATAAAGATTACTTTGATATTCTTACTGGCAAGTCAAGCTACATAGGAGAAGCTCTAATGCTGCGTGCCAACCATCGTGTGTACCATTCACGAGGAGTCCAGATAAAGGGCGAATATAAAACAATGTTATACGGAGGATACTTTACAGGTGAAATTGGTATGCGTTACCATGCCGATAGTGAGGATCGTTATCAGCAAGATGATGGATATTCTATGAATAATGGGCGTATGGAGCTTTTTTTAAGAGGAGATCCGGGTAGCCAAGCTAATCGTATTACTACTGCTCATGCTTTATCAGGTTATGCTTTAGCAAAATGGGCAAAAGGTATGTTTACCTTTACTGCAGGAGTGCGTTATGAAGATGTAAAGTTATTAAACCGCGATTATACTAAAGCCGATTGGAGGCGTACAGGTATGATGCGTATAGAAATACCCAATAGTGCAAGAGCTTTTATGCCTGGCATAGGTATTAATTGTAAGTTAACGCCTCAATTATCATTGTTTTCAGGAATACATAAAGGATTTGCACCACCAAGTGCTTCTCTTGGTCAGAAAGCAGAGAGTAGTATTAATGTAGAGGCTGGTGTACGTTATGCAAATAAATGGCTCAAAGGAGAATTTATTGGTTTTAATAACAACTATTCTAACATGCTGGGTAGTGACCTTGCTGCACAAGGAGGATTAGGAACCTTAGACCAGTTTAATGTAGGACGAGCATTAGTGCGAGGTATAGAAATGCTAGTTCAGTGCCGCCCATTACCTGCTACATGGAAGGTGCAATTACCCATACAGCTATCTTACACCTTTACAGATACAAAAATGAAGAACTCATTTACAAGTGCATCATGGGGGCATGTTTTATATGGCGACGAAATCCCTTATATCTTTCGTCATGCTCTTAATGGGCAAATAGGTATAGAAAGTAAATGGGCTGATATACATTTTAATATGCGTTACAATGGCGATATGCGTACAGTTCCAGGACAAGGGAAGATAGCTCAACGTGAAAAAATACCAGCTAATTTCATAATAGATGCTACCGCTAAGATACATCTGATAAAAAATATAGACTTTACTATGAATATAGTAAATCTAACAAATAAGGTTTATATGGTTTCGAGGCATCCTTCAGGAGTGAGAGCAGGCTTACCTTTTGGTATATATGGAGGAGTACAATGGAAGTTATAATAAAAAATATATCAATAATAATATAATATAAAAACAAATAAGATTAATGAGAAGATCTGTATATATACAATCTATATCAATAAAAAGACTATTATGTCTATTTATCTTGTTATGCTCTTTATCAAAAATAATGGCACAAGAAAATGGATACATAACAGGTTCTGTTACCGATGCAAGTGGTGAGCCTATTGTAGGAGCTGTTATTGGTATTGTAGAAAATAAGCAAAAGACCGTTACGGATATAGATGGAAAATTTAGTATAAAAGCTATTAAAGGTCAAACTATTACAGTATCCTTTATAGGTATGCGTACCTTTAAAGAAAGTATTAAAACAACAGCCTTAAAAGTAGTTTTGCAAAATGATAGCAAAATGATAGATGAGGTTGTTGTAACAGGGTATCAAAACATAAGAAATCGTGTTTACACAGGTGCTTCCACAGCTGTTAAGATGACAGAAATAAAGCTCGAAGGTGTTGGAGATGTTTCACGTATGCTCGAAGGGCGTGTGCCAGGATTGTCTATTCAAAATATTTCTGGAACATTTGGTGCTGCACCACGTATTAATATCCGTGGCGGTGCTTCTATTATGGGCAATGTTCAGCCCTTATGGGTAATAGATGGTGCTGTTTATGAAGATTTAGTACATGTATCTCCTGAAGATTTAGCTTCTGGAGATGCTGTTACTCTTATTAGCTCAGCAGTAGCAGGTCTGAATCCTGCAGATATACAAGATATACAGATTTTAAAAGATGCATCAGCTACATCAGTATATGGTGCCCGCGCAGCTAATGGAGTTATAGTTATTACTACTAAAAGTGGTAAAAGAGAATCGCCTTTACAAATTAATTATACAACAGAAAACACATGGCGTCCTCGCCCAGATTATAGCCACTTTGACTTGCTAAACTCTCAAGAAACTATGGCCTTATATCAAGAAATGGAGGAAAAAGGATATTTTGATCCAGCAACATCATTATATGGACGTAGAGGCGGAGTATATCACCAAATGTATAAACAGCTCACTACTTATGATGAGAAAACTAATAATAGGTTACTACTAAACACAGAGAATGCTCGAAAAAATTTCCTACGGCAGAGAGAGTATGCTAACACAGACTGGTTTCAGATTTTGTTTGCAAACAGTCTTATGACTAACCATACATTAAGTTTGTCGGCAGGTGGTAAAAAAGTAGCCTCTTATGCTTCTATAGGTTATTACCATGATGCTGGTTGGACTATTGCCGACCAAGTACAACGGTTAACAACCAATATTAAGAATACTTTTTATATTACAAAAAATCTTACTGCTAAGCTATCCTTGCAAGGCAATATGCGTTTGCAAAACGCTCCCGGTACCCTACCCCAGAAAAAAAACACAATATCAGGAGCCTTTGAACGTGATTTTGATATAAACCCTTTTGCATATGCTTTAGGTACAAGCAGAACTCTTCGTCCTTATGATGAAAATGGGAAACGTGAATATTATCGTAATAACTGGGCTCCTTTTAATATATTAAATGAGTATGATAACAATCATTTAAAAATACGAGTAGTCGACTTTAAGTTGCAAACAGAGGCCACTTATAAGTTTACTGATGCTCTTAATCTAAAAACAATGTTTTCATACCGAAGAGCACATACAAGTACACAACATGAAATAGGTGAAAATTCTAATATAATAGGAGCTTATCGTGCTTGTGAAACACCATGGGTGGCAAATCAAAATATATACCTTGTAAAAGATATATACCAGCCCGGACTTATGCCTAAACCAGGCATACAACAAGGCGGCATACTTTTCTTAAATAATGCAGATATGCAAAGTATGTTAGCTCGTATAGCTATTGATTATGACAAGCAAATAGGATCACATGACCTAAAAGGATTTGCTTTTGGCGAAATAAGAACATTGCAACAGACAATAAGCTCTTTCAAAGGTTATGGCATTAGCTATCAACGTGGTAATGAGGTGCAAAGTGCGCCAGGTATTTTTGAGAAGATGTTCCAAGAGAATAATCCTTATTTTGCATTGCGCAATAGAGATGAGAGAGGAGTTACTTTTTCAGGGAATGCTACTTATGGATATAAAGGAAAATATATCTTTAATACAGTTGTAAACATTGAAGGCTCTAATGCAGCAGGAAGAGGAGCAACTGCATTATGGTTACCCACTTGGAATGTCGGTGCTAAATGGAATGTAGATAAGGAGAAATTTATGCAAGGTAATAATGCTATTTCTAAATTAGCTTTCCGCATTAGTTATGGTTTAACAGCTAAAATGAATGAAGCTGCGGCTAACGCATCGGTTATATATAAAGGTGGTATAGCACATAGACTAAATCTAAATGATAGAGAGAATAAATTAAATCTTATTTCATTAGAAAATAGAGACCTTACTTGGGAAAAAATGTACGAGCTAAATATAGGAGCTGATATGGCATTCTTTAATAATCGTATTTCGGCTACAATAGATGTGTATCAACGTAATACTTTCGATTTAATAGACTTAGTGCGTACGTCTGGTGTTGGTGGTCAATATTATAAATACGCCAACTTTGGAGATATGGTTTCTCGTGGTATAGAAATAGGATTGCATACTACAAATATTAGTACTAACTCATGGAAATGGAGTACGGACTTTACTTTCAGTGCTATTAATCAGAAAATAACTCGAATGCTTAATTCTCCAAATGCTTTTGATATGGTAGCTGGTAGAGGTCGAGGAAATGTGGTAGGTTATCCTAAAGGTTCACTTTTCTCTTTTAATTTTCAAAAGTTAGACAAAAACGGATTACCTAATTTTAATTTTGGAAGATATCCATTACCACAAAACGAATTGAAAGATATTGTGGGAGCAGATTTTAATGATACACAATACACTAAAACTTATTTACTATACCATGGCCCTATTGAGCCAAATATAGTAGGTGGTTTGGCAAATACAGTGAAATGGCATAACTGGGAATTATCTTGTTTCATTACAATGCAGGCTGGTAATAAGATAAGATTAAATCCTACATTTGATATGCAGTTTGCTGATTTGAATGTATTTTCTAAAAATTATCTAAACCGCTGGCTTAACCCGGGAGATGAATATCATACCGATGTCCCAACATTGCCTTCTAAAGAGATTATCAATATTATAGGAATAGAAAATATAGAAAAAGCATATAACACCTACAACTATTCGCAACTGCGTGTAGCTGATGGTAGTTTCGTTAGATTAAAAAATATAGCTTTATCCTATTTGTTAAAAGAAAAATGGATGAAAACAATAGGTCTGAAAAGTGGAAGTCTACGTTTTAATGTTACTAACCCACTGCTTATTTATGCAGATCCTAAACTACATGGACAAGATCCAGAATATTATCAGACTGGCGGTGTTTCACTACCTACTCCTATACAATATACTTTTACTTTAAATGTGGGTTTTTAAAATGAAAAAATATCTATATAAATATATCTTAATTTTCACCACTATTGCTCTATGTGGGTGTAACGATTTTTTATCAAAAGTACCCGATTCTGATATTGATTTAAATATTAATAACGAAAAAGGTATAGCGCAATTGCTAACTGGAGCCTACCCTGAAGCAAGTTATATTCCTTTCTTAGAACCTCGTACCGATAATGTTGGCCTTAGGACAAATGGTACACATACACAATTAAACGAAGAAATGTTTTATTGGGAAGATGATAACCAAGAAGATATAGATACACCTTTGAATTATTGGAATAGTTGCTATAAAGGTATAGCGCAGGCTAATGAAGCTTTAGAAATGCTAAAAGCCTATCCTAAGACAGAGCGCGTTAAAGCCCTATATGGAGAAGCCTTTTTGTTAAGAGCTTATCTTCACTTCATGTTAGTAAATATTTGGGCAGAGCCTTATGACAACACAAAACAATCTCCTGGTATACCTTATATTACTAAGCCTGAGAAAAACGCACTGATATCTTATAAAAGAGGTACTGTAAAAGAGGTGTATGATAAGATAGAAGCCGACTTAAAGCGTGGAATAACTTTAGTTAATGATAGGTATTATAAGCATCCTAAGTACCATTTTAATAAAAAAGCAGCTTACACTTTTGCTTCTCGGTTCTACTTAATGAAAGGAGATTGGCAAAAAGTAATAGATTATACGAACTATGTTTTAGGAGCAGATCCTAAAACGATGTTAAGAAATTGGATAGAATATTCACATCAATTTGAGTTTAAACGGCAACGTATGTTTACACGTTACACTTCGCCTGATGAGCCTGCTAATCTTTTAATATGTACAACAGAATCACGATGGGCAAGACAGATGCCTATAGACCGTTATGGAGCAACCAAGCAAACTGTTAATGAAATATTCAATAAAAGAGGCATTGAAGGTGGAGGAGATTTCTCAAAAATGACTTTTGAAGGTACATATCCATTTATCTATTCACCATCGCTTATAGTAAATGGTAAATACATTGCTAAATTTGATGAGTTGTCTACTACTGAAAGCATTGGTATAAAGCCAAGAGGTATTTATGTTAGCAATGTGTTATTTACAGCCGATGAAGCTTTGCTTAATAGAATGGAGGCTTATGCTATGCTAAAGCAGTATGATAATGCAATAAATGATTATCTACAATATATGCAGGGTAAGTTCGGCTTTATACCCACTATAGAAAGAGATATTTATATGCGCACAAGCGAAAACAATTATGATGAATATACACCTTTCTATGGTATGACTTTAAAACAGCTTGCATTAGTAAAACTATTTGCAGATTTCAGACAAAAAGAGTTTTTTGGAGAAGGCTTGCGTTGGTTTGACATTAGGAGATTTCATTTAAGCGTAAAACGTGATACTAAGTCTAAATATTATTTCCCTTTAGAGAAATATGATCCGCGTAAGGTGCTACAAATCCCAATAGAAGCACAAAACAACGGATTAGATCCTAACCCACGTGAGCGCAAAGAACCGATTAGATAAATATATATAACAGATAATTTATAACGATACAAAATGAGCATACATAAATATATTTTAGTATATGCTGTTCTATGGATATTTATAACAACATCTTGTCAGCATGATACGCTATCAGATGATAGTGTCATAGACAGAAATACTACTCAAACACAAACAGCACAATGGATAGAAGAAAATTTTACCAAAGTGTATGGTCCTGAAGTAATATATCAGTGGCAAAAGAATAATAGTCAAAACGGAGTTTACGTCTACCCTCCTGACACTACAAACATAAAACAAGTACTTAATGCTATTGGGACTTTATGTTTTGACACTTTTAAGGATATTCAAATAGAAGGTAAAGGAAGCCTACTTAATTATTGCTTACCTATACGCATTACATTATACGGTGGTGGAAATCCTGATAAAAACAGTGTTGAGCGTATGTATAATATAGCATCACAACCTGTAGAAATGAGTATTTACCATGTTAATGATTTTGATGCTAAAGATAAGCAGAAAGTTTATAGACTTATTCGCAGTGTATATCATCAGATGATGAAACGAATGTTAGAACAAATACCATATGATAGAGAAACATTTGCCACTATCAGTGATGGGAAATATATAAATGACACTCAATTATTATCCGATATAAAAGGTGCTAATAATGATATAGGATTGACAAGTTATGCTAATAAGCGTGGTTTTTTCACTTATCTTTCCATGCTAAATCCAGAAGATGATATGGCAGAAATGTTAAGCGTTATTTTAACATCTAAACCATCAAGGCTTAATAAAGCAGAAGAAGAAGCTAAAACACCAGATGAAGATTCTGATCCAGAAGTAAATAATACTTATAAAAAAGAAGCAGAACGTGCTTACCATGATTTTATAGCAAAAAAAGCGTTTGTCGAAAAATACACTTGGGACAATTGGCATGTTAAATTGCTTACAATACAACTTAAAAGCATCAGAACTTTGGATAAATATCTAAACAAAAAATAACATGAAGTATCTTTTATATATATTATTTACTATACTTAGTTGCATATTTTATAGCTGTCAAACGGACGAAAAAGAGTTTGATAAAACACCTACTCAGCGTAAGAGACAAGCTATTGAAACGCTAAACTCAGAGTTAGTTAACAACAAGGCAGGATGGCTGGTTTTATATTTTCCTAAAACAGACTCTTTATTATTTTCTAATTTAAGTGATAAAATAAAGGATTCGTATCAATATAGTACCGATAGATATGGTTATGGTGGAGTTTGTTTTACCATGAGATTCCTACAACAAGGAAAAGTAGAGATGCGTGCTGATATGGATCAACAAAGTATTTCCACTACCACAACAAGTGAATATAAGATTGGTGCAAATAGTAGTACTCAACTTACTTTTCTCACTACAAACTATATACACAAATTGGTTAATGATAGTTATGGCGGTGCTTGTGATTGGTTATATCAAGGACATAACGAAGAAGGTTTTTTAGTGTTTAAAACAGCTTCTTATCTAAGACCTGCATGTGAATATATTATAATGAAGCCTTTAAAGAATATGTCAGACTTTAATAATGCTGTAAAACAAGCATACGATAATAGAAGAATATTTGAAAAGATGAAAAATCCACAGTTGTATATACATAAAGGTGGACGTGTTTATTTTCAAAGCGATTATTATCTTGGTAGAAATGGAGGACGTGCAAATACTACTGAGAAACAAAGATATTACCTATTTATGGAGGTTACTAAACCTAACCCTATTCCTGACTATCCTCCTAAAGAATTTTCCGTACTGGGGTCAGGGTATTGTGGAACTCCTGATGGTATTACTTTTAAAGCAGGATTACGATTAAATAATAAACAGGTGTTTGCCGACTTTAAACGTGTTAATAATAATTTTGAAGCTGAACTTGTAGAAGTATATTATCCAAAATGGAAAGCAACAAGGCTTGTAAGTAAACATTTACACCCTGAAGGAAAAATAACAGGATTGAAAGCAATTATCAAAGATGTACCTATTATAGAATAAGATATAACAATATGTAATAATTATTAGTATGAAAAAGAATATATATATAATTCTATGTATCTTTAACATAGTCTTACTATCAGCATGTTTACCTGGCGTAAATAACGATACAGATGAAGATTATGATAAACTCTTTCCTTTTAAAGGGATAGATAAGCCTAAAATATCATATGATGATCAAGCTTTGCAATTAGCAAGCATAGATATGAATGAACAAAGCTATATATATCCAGGAGTAGATATTAAAGGAGAGAAACGTACTTACACCATAACACTGACATGTACTTTTTTTGAGAAAGATTTGCAAGGTAACTTAATACCTGACGAGGATCTTTCCTCTACTTACATTATTAGATATATTGATGCTAATAAAAAATTAAAGACTATTACATCTAAAGATTATTCTTCTGAAGATGACAAAGAAGATGAGCCGGAAGGAAACACTGATGACGATTCTGATGACAACTCTGATGATAATCCTGAGAAGAATACTGAGGATACTAATATCAAAATACTTAAAAATGGGAAAGAGCTTAAAATAATTTATCAAGCTTTATCGGGTTTCCCTATGTTTTTGCAAGTAAAAGGTGGAGGACCGAGCAATTCATCGGTACGCGCTAATATCTCAGCTATATCTAATGATGGTTTTACTATTGTACGCCCTTTGCATATAGAGCAGTTTCAAAATGAAGAAGGTATTAATTTAATAAAAAATCCATTCTGTGGATATATTATATTACCCTAAAGATTAGAAAATAAAATTATGAAAAATAAAGCTAATAAATCGTTTTATATCATTATATTATGGGTAGTTATATCTAATTCTATAATATCATGTACAACATGGCAAGACGAAACAATTGAGTCGTCATACATTATTCCTACATTACCCGATCCAGAGTATAAATTTAGCAGGAACAATGAGAGCAGTGTTGACCTTTTAGAGTGTAGTCTGTTAAAAGAACCTGTTGATATCATATATCAATCTTTCATGAAAGAGGCACGTATATCAAATGGCGCACAGCAAGAACGAATGAATGAATATTTTAAACAAGGCGTGTATGGTAAAGCACCCTTTGATGAAATAGCTACATCTATGGCGCATAGAGTTGACAGAGAACGTGTTCTCGCTACTTTTCAACAATTATTCAATGATTCACGCGCTTTAAGTGGCTATGGGTATAAGCGTCCCGCTGATGTACGCAACACTAAAGCCCAAACAAGTAAGGGAGGATATTTAGGTTATAATATTGGAGATGTTAACTTAGCTTTCGTTAATAATAAAGGGTTGGCTGTAGCAGAAGTATATAACGAAATGATAAGAGGTAGTATTTATTTAGATAAAATATTGAACGTACATCTTAACCCTCAATTATATAATGATCAACGACTTTTAAAAGACCAAGAATCTTCTATTCTTGTAAATGGACATAATTATACAGAGCTGGAACATCATTGGGACTTAGCTTATGGGTATTATCAATACTGGTTACCTATAGTACAAAAAAATGAGCGTAATATTTTAAAGGGTAGTCGTATTAAACTTTATAATGCTTTTGCTATAGGACGATTAGCCATGACAGAATATAGATTTGATGAGATGAGAAAGTGTCTTGATATAATTAGACAAGAACTTTCTAAAGTAGCAACTGTGCATGCCATACAACTATTATCTGGAGAAATTACTAAAGTAAATTTAGACGAAGATATAAGTAATGCTTTAGTTTTCTTATCACGTGCATATGGGGCTATATTCTCATTGCAGTTTGCCGTAAATATAGAAGGTAAGCCATTATATACCTTTGATGAGGTACAAACGCTTTTAGGCGCACTTACTCAAAATTCCGGATTATGGGATAAGCAGCGTTTAGAAGGAGATTCCACTATTACTGGCTCTATAGCCTATACTGTGGCGCAAATAAAGCAGCGTATACTATGATAATTTTTACATATTATAAAAAAGAAAAAAGCATGGGTTTACATAAAATTTTATTTCTAATATCCTTTTTTTGTACATTAAATGTAACTGTTAATGCACAGTCCAATTTGATATTAAATGGTGGACTTGAGGAATGGCGCACTGGTGGACTTAGTGAAAAGCCAAAATATTGGTATTCTTCTGGTTATAACTTTGGAAAATCAACCCAAGCTCACAGTGGTAATTTTTCCATTAAGTTATTTGCGACAGAACAAACACTTACTTCAATAGATCAATCTTACAATTATAATTACATAAGTATTGAGCCAGGTGCCACATATCGTCTTAAATATTGGTATAAAGGAACATTAAAAAAAGCGAATTGTTTTTCAGTAGTAACATGGTATAAAGGAAATACAACACACGAATCGACAAAAAAGAAAGACATGGTTACAGACGCCTCCCCTACTGAATGGAAACAAAAAACTATAGATTTTGTTGCACCGCAAGGAGTAGATAAAGCTGGTTTTTCTTTTAAGATGAAAGAAGAGACTTCTGATGCCAATAACTATTTACTTATAGATGATGTTGATTTTAGGAAAATAAAAAGTGGCACTACTTCAGAAGAAATACCTATGCCTTACGAGATAAAGGCTTCCGCAGAACAACGCGAGGTCTTTATATCATGGCATCCTATTCAAATTGATGGTATAAAATATAATATTTTACTAAATGATAAAATAGTTGCCACTATAAATAGTACTAACTATATATTGCAAAAACTACAACCTAATACTACATATACGATAGGAGTGCAAGCGATTAAGAGTGATGGGAAAAAATCTAAAATCGCTAAAAAAAATATATTAACAGAACCTATTATGGTAAAACGTGATGATGAAAATCGCATTCCTTATGTATATAAAATAAAAGGCTTTGGAGATATACCCCGAACTATCGAATTGTTTTTTAATGACTTATATGATACTAATGCCAAAATAGCTTATACTCTTGATGGAAATCCATATATACCTATAGATGGATATAAATTAGTTTTTAATAAATCGGGTAAACATCTATTTGTAATTAACATTACAGAAAGTGATGGCAAAGATTGGACTTTAGAATATAACTTAAATGTAAAATAATCTAATTAACATGAAGCATATATATAACTTATTAGCAGTGGCAATATTAAGCATATCGCTAACTGCATGCCACAACGAGTTAGGGTTGGAACAATCTAAAATATTGATAGGAGATGAAAACTCATCATCTATTGATGTATTTACATATACTACTCGTATGCTTATATTAAAAGGAGGTACTGGTAAGTATAAAAGTAATGTTAACAATTCTAAGCTGGCGACCGTTAATATCAATGAAGACACATTGCGTATTACTGGAATATTAGAAGGTAAAACTTACGCTTCTATATGGTCTGGCGATGAGTGTCGAAAATTAAATATAAACATAATAGTACCTAATATTACTTCTACAAAAGATATTATACGATTGTTTCCACGTGATGAGAACCGTTCAATAAGTATTAACGGGGGTGGAAGCTTAGCCAAAATGGAAGTGGAAGATCCTATGAATATTTTAAAGAAAGTGAAATGGAATGCAAAAACTAATATTATAGAAATAGATACATACTGTGAGGGCGATGCTTATCTACATATAGTTGGAGAAAATAATCAAACAAAAACTATCAAAGTTGAAGTACGATGTAAAGGAGAGACTAATGGGTTAGGAGCTTATAGCACAACTTCACGAAGTTTAAGCGAGTTATATCGCAACACTCTTGTAGTACATCGTAAAGGAGTTGGAACTTGGATATGCAATGAAGCAAACCCTACAACTTCTAAGAAAACGATTAAGATTACTCCAGCCATAACAAATCCTCAAAAAGGTAGTTTTATAGAAGCTAAACTAAGTCTTAGCTACCCAGATGAGTTTAGCTCTATAAAAGAAGGTAAATATAAATTATATATACAAGATGTAAAAGAGAGGTATGTAGTACTTGTTGGAAGAGGCTTTAAACTTATAATACCTTATGAGAAAAGATAAAATGTCATATATTTTTGTTTTTATATAAGAAATAGCTCTTATATGTTTGGTAACGTATAAGGGCTATTTTATTTTTAAAGTAAAATATTACATTATTCCTTTATCACGCAATTTCAGTTGCCATTTCCATGCTGTTGCTAAGACTTCTTCTAAAGGTGTATTTGCTTCCCAGCCAAGTACTTTATTAGCAAGTGTACAGTCTCCCCATATTTGCTCAATATCACCTTTTCGCCTATTACCAAACTTCCAATTAAGTTTTACCCCCGTAGCCTTTTCAAAAGTATTTATAATCTCAAGAGTAGAATTACCTCGACCTGTACCTATATTAAAATATTCTATTTTATCAGTATTTTTTTCTAATACACGTTCCATAGCAATTACATGTGCTTTGGCTAAATCTTTTACATAAATATAATCACGCACACAAGTTCCATCTGGAGTATTATAATCATTACCAAAAACAATTAGTTCTTTACGGATTCCTATAGCTGTCTGTGTTACAAATGGAATCAGATTGTTAGGTACACCATTTGGCAGCTCACCAATTAAAGCTGAAGGGTGTGCGCCTATAGGATTAAAATAACGCAATATAATACTCTTTATATTTGCCCCGCTATTAATATAATCATATATTATTTGTTCGTTAATTTCCTTTGTGTTACCATATGGTGATGTAGCTTTTTGATGTGGTGCTTTTTCTGAAACTGGTAAATCTTCTTTTTTAGGTTGCCCATAAACAGTACAAGAGCTAGAAAATATAATCCCCTTGACATCATATTTGGGCATCAATTCTAATAAATTTATTAATGATATAATATTATTTTTATAATAAAGTAAAGGTTTCTCCACACTTTCTCCTACAGCTTTTGAGGCTGCAAAGTGGATAATGCCTTCTATCTTAGAGTATTTTCTTAATATATCTTCTGTAGATTTAATGTCGCATAAATCAATTTGTTCAAAAACAGGACGAACACCTGTAATTTGTTCTATTCCATCAAGCACTTCTATCTTAGAATTGGAAAGATTATCTACTATTACAACATCATATCCTGTTTCTATAAGTTCTACAACGGTATGAGAACCTATAAATCCGGTTCCTCCAGTAACAAGAATAGTCTTATTCATACTTATTTGTATTTTAATTAAATATTTTTATATATGCTATATCTAAATAACATACAAAGATAATAATTCTTTTTAAACATATACAGGAAAACTGCTTAATTCCTAAATATATCTTAAACAATATATGATTATATATCTTTTTAAAGATAAAATAAATAGGTTTCGATATAATTTAAGTTTTTAGAGAGATGATAATAAAACAGGAATATTCTATACTGAAATATTTTATACATTTATTTTTAGTACCTTTGCGGTAAAATATAAAATATAGATGTTATTAAATTTAGGATTTATCTTTATAGGAGTAACTTTAGTATTATGGGGAGCAGACAAACTTACAGATGGGTCTGTAGCCATAGCACAAAAAATGAGAGTCTCTCAGGTTATTATAGGCTTAACTGTAGTAGCAATGGGAACAAGTATGCCCGAGTTTAGTGTCAGTTTGGTTTCGGCTTTAAAAGGTACATCAGATTTAGCTATTGGTAATGTTATAGGTTCTAATATTATTAATAGTTTGTTCATAGTGGGTGTTTCTGCAATGTTTAGTCCTATTCTAATAACACCTATTACTATAAAGAAAGATATTCCTTTTGCTTTAGTTTCTTCTGTTGTATTAATGATGCTTTGTTATGATGGTATGATAGGAAGGATTGATGCTGGTATTATATTTGCTATGTTTATTATCTTTATGATAAAGACTTTACAGGAAGCAAAAAGTGATGTGAAGATTGATAAAGCTAATAACAAGTCTATTATGTCAGAGAATATAATATCAGAAAAGCAGCATAAGAAAATATGGATATCTGTCATATGGATAATAGTTGGCTTATCATGTCTTATTTTTGGTAGTAATCTTTTTGTAAGTGGTGCGGTTAAAGTTGCTTCATCATTAGGTGTGTCTGATGCAATAATAGGTTTAACAATTGTAGCTGGCGGAACATCATTACCAGAGCTTGCTACAAGTGTAGTTGCAGCTCGTAAAGGCGATAGTGGTATAGCTATAGGTAATGTTATAGGTTCTAATATATTTAATATTCTTGCTGTATTAGGAGTTACAGGATTAATACATCCAATGTTGCTGCAAGGAATAACAATGTTTGATCTTTCTATTATGGTAATATCCATGATCTTGATATGGTTTTTATCTTTTACAAAATATACCATTGAGCGTTGGGAGGGTTTTTGCTTAATAGTAGTATTTATAGGATATATGGTGAAGCTATTAGTAAGTATTTAAAATAGAAAAGGCTATTATTTTTTATATATTCAGTAACTTAACAAAAGTTATAAAGTTGCTGCTTTTAAATAAGTTATAAATAATGAAACAGGGTATGCCTATTTTAGCATACCCTTATAACAATTTTATAATAATATAAAAAATATTCAGAATTAATTATTTTACTTAATGTTAAAGATAAAATCTTAATAAACGTTTTTAGTAGAAAGAATTTTTCAGTTTATTATATTCTTATAACTTGCTTTACGCCTTTTACGGTATTAATTTTCTTTATTAAAAGATTGAGGCGAGAGTTGTCGTCAAGCATAACAACAAGGTTCCCTGAAAAAAGTCCATCATGTGAATCAATATTGATAGAGCGTAAGGTTATTTTTTCATCTTTTGAAATAATATTCATTATATTACTTACTATACCTATATCGTCATTACCTATCACTCGTAGAGTGATAGCATATTGTGATATACCCTTACCACTCCATCGTGCTTTTACAATGCGGTATCCGAAACGCGAACGTAGATCAGTAGCGTTGGGGCAGTTTGTTCTATGAATTTTGATGCCACCATTTACTGTAACAAATCCAAAAACTTCATCACCATATATAGGATGACAACATTTTGCTAACGAAAAATCAATACCTTTTAGATTTTGGTCTATCACTAAAACATCATCATTTGTTTTAAGAATTTCGTCTGTTTTATTGTTAAAGGCATAGTTTTCGGCACTTTCAGCTTCTTTTGGCGTATTTAAGTTGTGAACATGGTTATATACCTTCTGATATTCTTCAATAACATTGTTAGGATCAAGTTTACCTACAGCTATCTGCTTATAGAAATCGGACACTTCTTTGAATCCTAATTTCTTTAACAGTTGCATCATAGTACCTTCCTCTATTTCTATTTTTTTATTTTTAAATCTTCTTTCTAATAATTCCTTGGCAAGTAGTCCTTCTTTAGCTTGTGTTTCTTTTATAGCTAAACGAATTTTTGCTTTAGCTCTTGATGATCTAACTATAGACAGCCATTCTTGTTTTGGTTTTTGGTTAGTACTTGTAAGAATCTCTACAGTATCTCCACTATGTAACTCTGTACGTAAGGATACATTCTTACTATTTATTTTACCTCCAACGCATTGATTCCCTATACGAGAATGAATGTGGTATGCAAAGTCAAGCACTGTAGAACCTTTAGGAAACTTTAAAAGATCTCCTTTGGGGGTGAAAACATAAATTTCATTTTCATATAAGTCGGATTTAAATTGATCCATTACCTCTAAGTTGTTTCCAGCTTCGAGAGCTGTACGTATAGAGGCTAACCAATCATCAAGTCCTCCTTCTGCTTTGATACCTTTATATCTCCAGTGAGCAGCTAATCCATGTTCGGCTATTTCATCCATACGTTCTGTACGTATCTGCACTTCTACCCACTTAGCTGCAGGTCCTAAAACTGTGATATGTAAACTTTCATATCCGTTAGATTTTGGTACAGAAAGCCAATCTCTTAGTCGCTTAGGATTAGGTTGATACATATCTGTAATGATAGAATATGTCTGCCAGCATTGCATTTTTTCTTTTTCTATAGGAGAATTAAGTATAATGCGTATAGCAAAAAGATCATAAATACCTTCAAAGTTACACTTTTGCTTTTTCATTTTTTGCCAAATAGAGTGTATAGACTTTGTTCTACCTTTTATATAAAAATGTAATCCGGCATCTAATAATTTCCTTTGAACAGGTTCTATAAAGTTTTTTATATAAGCATCGCGTGCTTGTTTTGTAGCATTTAGTTTTTCTTTTATATAATAGTAAGCATCATGCTCAAGATATTTTAGGGAAAGGTCTTCCAATTCGCTTTTAAGCTGGTATAATCCTAATTTATGAGCTAATGGTGCATATAGATAGTTAGCCTCTTCTGCTACTTTATTTCGAGCTTCTATATTCGCAGTGTCTCTGATTTGTCGCATTAGGTTCACTCTATCTGCTATCATGATAAGGATAACCCGCATATCTTCAGCAAATGAAAGCAATAGGTTGCGAAAGTTTTCACTCTCTATTATAGGTTTTTTAATATATAAATTTTGTATTTTGTTTAAGCCATGTATTATCTTTGCGACTCCTTCTCCATACTCTTTCTTTACATCTTCTATACTTGTGAAATTATCTTGTACACTATTATATAAAAGTATAGCTAAAACAGAGTCTCGTTTTAAGCCAATATTCTTAGTTGCGATAAGTGTAGTTTGTAAAGCACATAAAATAGGATTAAGGTTAAACATATTACGTTTAACCTCATTATTGCTAATAGAATTATTTATATGCGTTTGAATTTTTTTCATATCTTGACTTGGGAAACTTTCTCCAAGTATTTCACGCAAATCCTTTAGTATTGATGCTACTTTAAGTTTTTCTTCTTCTGTAAAAGTGAATTTCTCTTCCATACTTATAGAATATATTCGTTTTCGCAAAGATACAAAATACTTGTCTTTTACATCTTTTTTTATACAAGCTTTAGCATATAAATAACAAAATCACAATTTTAGTTTGTTAATGTGAGTATATATAAAAACGCATTAATATAAACAAGCGACAGCCATGGATAGACGAAACACTGCATAGGAAAAGGAAAATATACAAATTAAAAGTAGTTATCAAAGGAATAAAATATTAAGATATATTGCACATATATACTGTTCAATAGAAAAATAATCTATAATACATACTATAGTTGCTTTTTAAGTAGATCTACTATAAATAAAAAAGATATATTATTTTTTGGAAAACTGATATAAATATTATAACTTTGCAAAATCAAAACATTTAATTATTGTTTCCATTCGTTAGAAACAAAAATTATTCTTTAAATGTATTTCCTACACATAGTTTATTTATGTTAAGCAAAGAAGAATTATCGGACAAAGATGTCCAAGAGTTGCAAAGTATTGCATTAGAAAATGGTGTGTCATTTAGTAAAAATGAGGATAAAGAGTCTCTTATATATGCAATATTAGATAAGGTTGCAGAAGAGATAGGCAATGCTCATCCTTTAGAATCAAAGCGAAAAAGAAATAGAATTACGCGAAAGGATACTGACCATGTTTATTCTGTTAAAGGTAAAGCTGGTGAAAATCTAGATTCAAAGAAGAGCACCCAAGCCTCATCTTCTGAGGCAGAAACAGAAGAAAAACCAAATTCAGTAGAAGAGGTAGTTTCTCCTACCGAGGCTCTTGCATCTATGCCAAAACATAGAGGACGTAAATCTAAGACAGAAATAGAAACCATTGCACGTGCAGAAGCTGCTTTGAAAGAATCGAAAGTTTCATCTAAAGAAGCATTTAATCCACAAGAAACATCAGCTATAGTTACTGATTTACAGGAGGTAGAACAAACCTTACGTGAGCGTGAAAATCCTATGGAAGAGGATTCTAATACTGTAGAGAAAGTCGCTGATAATGAAGAGTGGACTGAAGAAGAGAGCAGTCTGCTTGCTAAACTTCAAGAAAAGGTGCAGGCTCATAATAGTATGAATAAAGAGATGATTCCTGAAAGCTCTGTTAATGATAGTGTATGGGAAGGTGATCCTAATGATGGAACAGATTTTATAACTGTGTTAGATATTCCTATAGAAGATCAAGGGGCTATACCTAATTATGACATGTTCGACCAGCCTACAGCTCCTATAGCTTCTATTAATGACCCAATTATATCTCGTCCAGCAGCTATGCCTATAGTACAATACGAATTTAATGATATTGTAAAAGCAAATGGTGTTTTAGAAGTATTGTCAGATGGATATGGTTTTCTTCGTTCAAGTGATTATAATTACCTTTCATCTCCAGATGATGTATATATTTCTGCTAATCAAGTTAGGCAATATGGCTTAAAGACGGGAGATGTAGTAGAATGTCATGTTCGTCCTCCTCATGATGGAGAGAAATATTTTCCACTAACAAGTATTGATAAAATTAATGGTAGAAATCCCGCAGAAGTACGTGATAGAATACCTTTTGAACACCTTACTCCATTATTTCCAAATGAGAAATTTAATTTAAATGGAAAGCCTGATGTTATGAATATATCGACACGTATAGTCGATTTGTTTTCACCTATTGGTAAAGGTCAACGTGCATTAATAGTAGCTCAACCTAAAACAGGTAAAACTATTCTTATGAAAGATATTGCTAATGCTATTGCTGCTAATCATCCTGAGGCTTATCTTATGATGTTGCTTATAGATGAGAGACCTGAAGAAGTTACCGATATGGCACGAACAGTCAATGCAGAAGTTATAGCTTCAACCTTTGACGAACCAGCTGAACGTCATGTAAAGATAGCAGGATTAGTATTAGAAAAGGCTAAGCGTATGGTAGAATGTGGACATGATGTTGTTATTTTCCTTGACTCTATAACGCGTCTTGCCCGTGCATATAATACGGTAGCACCCGCTTCAGGTAAAGTTCTTACAGGTGGTGTTGATGCTAATGCTCTTCAAAAGCCTAAACGCTTTTTTGGTGCTGCACGTAATATAGAAGGTGGCGGCTCATTAACAATTATAGCAACGGCTTTAATTGATACTGGATCGAAAATGGATGAAGTTATCTTTGAAGAGTTTAAAGGAACAGGTAATATGGAGCTTCAGCTAGATCGCAGTCTTTCTAATAAGCGAATATTCCCTGCAGTTAATCTTGTTGCTTCTAGTACGCGTCGCGACGATTTGCTACAAGATAAGACTACTCTTGATAGAATGTGGATTCTACGAAAAAATATAGCAGATATGACAGCACTTGAAGCTATGAATTCTCTTAACAACTTAATGCGTCGCACAAAAGATAATGATGAGTTTTTACTATCAATGAATGGATAAGCTATTTTTATTTATAAATTTTGATAGTATATTTGAAAGCAATAATTGTAAAGAAATACTAAAGGAGATATTTTAAGAGCGTTTCAAAGAGTTTCTTTTCTTTTAGTAGTCTTATAAAATTTTTATTATTTTCTAAAAATAAAAGGGGGTGTATCTATTATGATACACCCCTTTTTCATTGTACGCTCGGCATGAGCATTTTCTAACGGGTGGAAGTCCCGAGTAAGCCCTAATAGCGGGAATTACATAGCCAA
>NZ_JBWPJP010000028.1:0-34057 GCF_056583855.1 Prevotella sp. C0209C1
GATTTCACCTCACGATGAACACCCTTGCTCTTGGCTATGTAATTCCCGCTATTAGGGCTTACTCGGGACTTCCACCCATTAGATAATGCTCATGCCGAGCGTACCAAAAAGGGGCTTGCGCATCGCTGCGAAAGCCCCGTCATCCTAAAAAATCTTCTAACCTAAAAACTAAACCTTATAAAAACATTTATTTGATTAACTGAAAATATCGTGCATAAGTGAGCCGTGTGTGTGGATTACGACTAATGATGTCCATGCGTACCTGCTTACAGCCAAAGCGAAAGAAAAGGAAACGCTTGGGTATACGGTGGACGATGATGTCGAGGGTATCGGTGGAAGTTACCGAGCCACGGAATATGCTGTCGGACACGCAGCCTGATAACGACAACCAAGAATCATGCCAAGAGAAGCACACCAGGCTATCGGGACGATACAAACTATCGGTAGATACTGTGGCGGTGTCGGTGGTGTGCCAAACTGGTGTGGTAATGTCGGCAGCGGTGGTAGTGGCAGCGGTGGCAGCCTCAGAGATACGTGAGGGCTTGATACCTATCTGACGGGCTACCTTTGTCAAGGTGTCGCCACTATCCTTAAACTCGGAAGTGCGAAGCATGAGGGCTGGAGCAGAAGCGTGGCTGTTGCCAGTGTTGGTCTCACTAACCTCTACCATGCCGTTATGAAGCAGAAGGCTTTGGTTCTGCTTAATGCGGTTGCGGTCAGCTGCCGTATCGAGATAGAGCTGCACGAATAAGGCAAGAGCAACGATGAGTATCAGGAACGCACCGCAAATAGCATAGATAATCGCAATTCTCTTTTCCATAGTCTATTGACACATTTTACGAACAGAGACTATAAGCGAGAGCATCTGACGAAGGTAGTCGGGAGAGGTGGCATACTTGCTGCCACGATTATCGCAGATGCGACGGGCGAACTCTTCGGCATCGTGGCGGTATGGCCACGCATCGGCAAAGCCTGGCTTCTGCAATAGCCGTGAATGCTCGGCAAGGCAGTCGGCAAGGGAGTCGAAGTCCTTAAAGAGACGATAGACGGTGTAATACCAGCGATTTCCACCTTTGCACTTGCATATTGACACGACACGCTCGGGAGCGACGAAGGTGCGGTTGGGGGTATTGAAGTACTCGTGTGTCTTTACTAGAACGGTCTTGCCCGTCCATCGGCTGCCCTTAGTGATGCCGAAGAGGTTGTACTTGCCTACACGGGCTTTGCCCCAGCCACTCTCAAGAATAGCCTGTGCGGTAACGAACTCGGGGGCGATGTCGGTGGCTTTCTGAGCTGCCACATATATGTTGCGTGCGAACTCACGCTGTGCTATTGTTGCCATAATCAGTCTTTTTTGATGTATTCGCCTTTGTCGTTAAAGTCTTTCAAACGGCGGACAAATGAGGTTGGAAATATGGGATAGATGGCTTGGATATTCTCTACGCAAGAGAAACACTCGCGTACCATCATAAATACGCAAAGATAGGTTCCTATCCACTGGGTAGCACCGACCACGCTGCCATTCACCTTGAAATTGGCAAGTACGTTGGAGAGGATGAGTAGAAGAATGTAAATGGCAATCTTCTTGCTGAACTTACCGAAAAAAGCCTCGCTGGAGGCGTCTTTGTGGAGAAAGTGCTTCCACACGCTGAGAATAGTGTCGATGATGATGGCGACGCCTATCCACTTGGCAAATTCCCAGTCCTGATAGAGATACTGCGAGAAGTCGGCCACTATGGTGAGTGGCAGAGAGACGATAGATATCATTGGTAGTTTTGTCATTGTTATCCGGCTTTAATTGTGATACAAAATTACGTTACTGCATCCGCTTGGCAAAGGACCGACTGAGGTGGTGGGTGCCGAGCGCATCGGGGCTGATGCAGGAGAGCATAAGCGTCCATCCGACAGAGGAGAGTTCCGTAGCGACAAAGGGAATTATCTCCGCCTTATCGAGTTCACCACGTGAGAGCCACTCGATATTGCCCTGCTCCGCATCGGCAAGCATCCAGGCGTGAACCCTTGAGAGTAGACGAAGTGTAGCATCGGAGGCAAGCATATATTCGGCAGCATCGGCACGGTTGGTCATCTTGTTGGCTACGGTGATAGCTATGCGCTGAGTAATCTGATAGGAGTTGCGCCCATCGGCAAGCATATTCAGTTCACCATAATCAACGAAAAGGAATGAACCTGCCAGCTTATCGATGCGCTGCTTCAGTTCGTCAAACGACTGACCGTAGACATAGTTGGCAATCTCGGGAATGCGCGACATATCGGGAAGATTGTCGAGAACTTCGGTAAGCTCGTTATAACCAGGGAAGTCGCTCGACCCATTAGTAAGTATGGCACGGATACCCTCCTTGGAGGGGTACTGTGCGAAATAGAGAAACTGGTCTTTAATCATAATATATTGTCGATTACGGAAATGGGCAAGCCCACCTCCTCACTGATTTTCAACTTATCCCACCCAAAACCCTTCATATCGTGGACGGCATCGATAGTCTTCTTGCGCAGCACCTTCAGATAGGTAAGCACGTTCATCTGCTCTATCTGACGAGCATCGCCAAGCCCCTCTTTGGAGAGGTCGTAGAGCGCATCGGAGGCATCGGTAGTGATGGGATGTTTGGGCTTTTTGACGAACTTCGATAAAAGAGAGAATGAAGTATTACTAAAGAGATAGTTGTTAAAAGCCTGAAAATTAAATGATATAGCCGTAAGTAATTCGAGCGGTAGTTTAGCGAACTCTTTAGCCTTTTCGTGGACAAGCTCGGAATGGTACTCCTTTTCGGGATAGTAGAGAATGGCAGCGAGTAGTGGAAGTGACTCGTCGCCCTGCTCGATGAGTTCCTGTGCCTCGATATACTGAAGGGCTGTGAGCGAGCAGGTGAGCATTCCGTAGCCTGTCTCAATCTTGTAGCCTTGATAACGATGCTCGCCAATTCGGACGGCAGGGATGAGCTGCGCACAGAAGCACAGGTCCACCACATACTGATAGTCGAGCCGGCGCAGTACACGAGCAAGGGGAATATGCAGACGGTAGGGATCAATGCGACGGCATAACTGGTAAGTTTCGTCGTCCACGCCGTCCAGTACGGCGTTGTTGTCGGGATAGTTGATTTGAAACATAAACGTGAGCTGCTCGGAGATTGCAACGAGATTGGCAATCTGCTCCTCGGAGCGGAACTTATGCTTATCCCAACCCATAATGTCGCACAGCCAGTTGATACGCACCTCCCCAGCAGAGAGCTTGCCAGCGGCCATACGAAGCAAGTCGGCCACAAGACGAATATACTGGCGGTCGGTCATACCGTCCCAACGGTTCGGGATGCGGTGTATTTCCCCTTTGTAGACGAGTTCTATATCCTTTGTCATGGCAGTATAATGATTTTGTCATCAGGGCGGTTATACGCAGAATTAGAGCAGAAGTCCACAGATGCGTCTGTTGCGAGCAAGGTATCGGTATTGGCGATAAGTTCCTCGGCTTCGAGGTCAAGACGGTCGGCGAGGTCGATGGCAGCATCGTGTTCGTCCTTGCCTGAGCGAGAGGCGTGGCTGTCGTCAAAGAGGTTGCGGATGGTTGGAGGGAACTCTAAGATGTCGAACCGACGGAGCGACTTGGCTACGGTCTTTTTAACCAGTGCAAGGGTCAATATCGGCTCTATTCGCTCACGATTGTCATCAGTGAGGCGGTCGTAGTATGCCGAAAGACGCTCGTCGAGGGTCTCCTTCTGAAGGGGAAGAATGCGGAAGAAAAAGAAGTAAGACAGGTCTATTGGATAGATAGAGTCGAATTCATCCGCAGTTCTGATTTTGCAGCTATCAATAATCTTGTAGTATCGGGATTTTCGCCATAAGGCAGCAGGAGAATCGCAGTCCCCACTATCAACCTCTACCGACATAAGCTGCTGGATAATGGTATCCATAGCGTTGTAGTAGTTGTCCATATAGGAACGCTTCATTCCCTCAATCTCGTACTTATAGACATCCACATGGTTCTTACGACGGTTGATACTATCGAAGATTAGCTGCGATGCCATTGTCATATTGGCTATAGCAGAGCGCAGCGACTCTATCAGTGCATCGTCGGGATTAAGAGCAATGGCTTTGAACACCTCGGAGGTGATAATGGTTTCCACACGCTTTCGAGCTGTTACGCCTGACGAGAGGAGGTCGTTTAAGTCCATATTCGTCTCGACGCCGGGAGCATACTTGCTGAAGGTGCCGAAGTCTTTAAAGATATCAACTAATATATTCTTCATGCCTGTTGCTGATTTAGTCTGTCCTTGGGTGCTACATCTTCCTGTCGCTGTGGAACTTCACGATAGAAGCCTATGCGATAGCCCTGCCGCCAAAGTTCGGGGAAGTTGAGTCGGAGCGCATAATTGAACGGCTCGCAGCATATCTCGTCCTCGGGAGTTAGCGACATTATATATATAAGGTAGTTATAGTAAGAGTCCGACCCCGACTTACTGATGACACCGTCTTTATCCACGGCGGTAATAGAGGCATCCAGTCCGACACTTGAAAGCAAGGCTTGCTCGGTGCGCTTGTCGTAAGCGACGAGGGCTTCTATGTATTCCTTATATTTCAGGTCAATGGTTTCTATCTTCCATTGCTGCTCATTACCTGAGCTGTCCATAAACGAGATGGAGGAATAAGCCTTTCCCTGGTTGCCAGAACCGCTTAGATAATCGCCAATCTTGCGTAGCTCCAATCGCATATACTCCACAAGTAACGACTCCCTATATTCCGTGCCGATACCGATACCGTTATATTTTACCAACTCCTGCTTCTTCGATTTACGGATTTTATTCTCCTCGCACAACTTCATCAGTTGGTTGCGCTTGCTCGATACCCACGCATTGGGTATAATGATGTGTATCTTGGCAGCTAACGAGTTGCGCAGGAAGGAGTTAATGTAGGTAGCAGTCTTGTTGCTACCCTGGATATAGGGGCGTGCGCCTTGGTGAGTTTCGTTCACGCCGTAGAACTCATCGACCGATTTCTCCCGATGGTGAGAAATGGCAGCATACTGGTAGTTGTCTACTTCTGATAAATTGAACTTAGGATATATCTTGTAGCTACTTGCACAATAGGTCCACCTGCCCACCGCTATATTGTGGAAGTCGCTGTAACTCATCATCTCGTAGGCTACATCCTGCCGTGTGGTGGCAAGACGGCAGTGCTTATTCTCCATCGCTTCCAGCCCAGCCACAGGCTGCATCCCCAATCGCTTACCACGGGTAAAACGCCACTTCACGAAGAAGTCGCCAAAGTAGTAGAAGTTCTTAATGCAGGTCTTGGCGAAAGCCTGTGCCGATGTTTCCATCCCACGCTCACACCACGTATTGATCCACTCATCCCACTGGGGCAGCGCAAGGTACTCACGCTTCATCTTGCCACCCTCTATCGTCTGCATATAGGCACATGGACCATGACCGTAGAGCATCTTAATCTCCTTGCTGTATAAGCGTGGCAGCAGACGGTTCTCCTTGATTTCCGCCGTTACTTCGTCGCAGAGTGCGTTGTTCACGCCACGCATACATACTTGATACCCATTGAAACTGAGCCACTGGTGTTCGTGCATGACTAACTGTCTGCCCTGCGGTACGAGCAGTCCAGGTGTTTGGAACACCTGCTTACCCTCGCCTATCTGAAAGGATAGTACGTTGCCGTCCATGATATATGTACCAGCATTGCCGTATAGTTCTATACTGTCTGTCATAACCAATTTATCTTGTGTAGTTTATATCCATCTTGCGGGAAGCCCATATACCTAATGAGTATGCGGTAGCACATCTTAGGTTCTCCATACTCGTCCTCGAACAGAAAGTAGTTCTCCGAGTTCACTGCAAACCTATCCTGTGGTAGTTGGGTGCGGTACTTGCAATGTGGTTTCACTATGAGCTTATCCCCTGCCACGCCCTGCGACCTCGAATAAGGGAAGAAGCACAGCGTGAAGTCGCCACCAGGGAGCTTGCTAATCTCCCTTGCCCACTGCATCGCATTGATGCCATCCATTTCGATTGCCTTCTTCATCACTTGCAAAATTACGCAATTCCCCTATAGGAGCAAAGGACGGCAAATGGTGGCTGGCGTCATATTTCCGTGCTTTTGAGAGGTTGCACCTCAATATCCAAAATCAGCGGTGCGTGCTGACAAACGCCGTTTGTTTATTTTCGTTTTTGATTTTCAGAACGCAAACCATTGATTTTCAACAAAGTAATTTTTTGATCTATGTAAATAGCCCTCGTTATTGCCTGTTTTTGCCAACTTTTTATGTTGCTTTTGCTACATTATTGGGGCTTAAATGGCTATGTTTTCGGGCAAATCATCGGGATAACTGCTTAATTCTTTCTTGATAAGGTCGGAATAAAGACCATAAAGCAGATAAATCATTGTACTGGGGAGCTGCGTCGTTAGCCCTGGTCGCCGTTTCAGTTCCTCCTTCTTCTCCGAGGCTTTGTCAAGCTCTATTTTGCCGTTGGTTTTCTTCAGCGGACTGATAAGAATGGCACTGCACAAGTTAGGGCACTCGTTCTCATCGATACGCACCTTTGGGAGCAAGGTAAGTTTCTCACCAAAGAGCAACTGACACAGGCGGAACTGCTGCCAGTGGTAGATGGTGGGCGCACCGTTGTTGTAAAGGATAACCGAGAAGCCGTAACTCTCCAAGGCAGCCTTCATCGTGAGCGAGTCGGTGGTTATCTGCTCCAGTTCCTCACGTGTCTTGTTGCCTGCACGGTCAGGGTAGAGGTGGATAACCTTGTTCACGGCATCCGTGCCGAAGAACGAGTACACCTGCTGTGCAAGCTGCTGCTGGTCGTCGGGAATGTATGCCCAAAACTCCTTGATGATGTCGAAACGGTTACCATAGTCCTTCTTCTGTCCCACGATGAGCGACTGGAAGTTGCCTGGGTCGTAGCCCATATAGAGAGGTTCTCGCTTATCGTAATGGCGCAGGTAGCGTGCCGTGAGCAGGAACTGGTCCTTGAGGTCAAATTTCAGTATCTGGTCGTAGATATAGCTATCCTTGAACTGATGTCGCTCGTGATCGTAGGTTGTGAAAAACTTGTTAGTTACCTCCTTATGGCGAATGGCGCAGATAGCCGTGAGAAACTCGTCCATATCAAGCGTGTCGAGCTGTGTCTTGAAGAATTTAGGACCGAGAATGTCCTTGTTGCAGAATGATGATGCACGGATATAGTAGATGGCGTTACGGCGCATATCGGCAAGGCGAGGCTTCCAGCGTGCCACAAAGGCATTGAGCCGCTCGTTTTCCAGTCGTATCTTCTCCATCACGACGGGGTTCTTGGTGTTTCGCAGCTCCTGCTGAAGGGTGAACTGCTTGTACAGCGACTGGTTGATGGAGAGCGACACCGAGGCTATCTCCTCGATGAGCTGGCGGTCCATCTTGTTCTCGTATTCCTCGAACCAATCGTCCTCACCCAAATCAACACGGGCAGTATCGCTCACTCCCGTAACACCCTCGTAGTAGGCCGACCGTCTAATCTCTGCCGAGCCACCGCGGAGCGATGGGAACAGGCGCGACTTCAGCTTCTCGCCGCTGTTGTGCTTCATCTCCTCCACGAAGGCGTGTACGGCGTTACGACCTGCCACACTCTCGGGCTGGTCGGAAGACACGAGCTGCAAGTGTGCTCCGTTGCGGAAGATAATGGAGTGCTTGGCGTAGGCTATGGGGTAACGGGGACGGCGGAAGTGGGATGGCAGCTTTGACTCGCCCACCACATAGTCGATGCCATACTCCAGCATTGCCCTCTGCTTACCGTTTACCATGACGGGACGAGAGAACGATGCCTGAATATTCGGCCATACGTTGGTCATCAGGGCAACGTAGGTCTTGTGCACCAGGAACGACAGCTCGCCCGGCATATCGTTCGCCACACGGATGAGCCGTGGCACAATCACACCCTCGGTCTTACCCGTGGCACGCGCCCACTCGGCATAGAGCATATTGGGGTCGATGATGTTCGCCAATAGCTGCACGTGGTTCATATAATAATGCTCGAAGTCGAGCGTAGGGTTCTCGGTTGGTTGCATATCAGTCATTGGACAGTTCCTCCACTATTTCGGCATCCTGAATATCGGCATCACGCAGCAGACGCTTCTTCTCCTTGTTCTCGATGGGCAGGGAGTCGATGAGTGTAACATAAAATCCTTGGTTGTGCTTGGCTGCAATCTCCTTGAGGTTCTTCTTCGAAAAGCCAAGTTCCTCGGGGGTTAGTTCAGGAGAAATTAAGAAGAGAACTCCTAAATCCCTGTCTGCCTCTGCTATCTCTGAAGACCTACGACGACATTCCAAGGCAGCGTCATAGCATGACTTCATACCCTTGTAGTCGCGATTGAGGGCACAGAGTTTAGCAATATCCTCATACTTGTTGGCAAAGTTGCTTTCCCAAACTTTAATGGGGACATTACAATCCACCTGAAAGTAGTTGATAGCCTGATAGATTCTCGCCATACAGGTGCGTTCCTCTATCTTTAGCCGTTGCTCTGCATTGATACGGAGCTTCAGCTTTTTGGCAGCTCTTGTAATGTTACGCTCATGCTCGAATATCTCCGCAGACCATTGTAGTTGCTGTAAGAACAACTTTATTTCCTGTGGAATACCCTCGCAGTCCCCATTCGTCAAGAATGCGGATATAAGGTCAGGGTGTATGGAGTCTAACTTCTCAATTTCACTTTTCATATTCCAAAGAGTTTCATACGCAGGTCTTTCTCAGCACGCTCATTCTTGCGTTCCTCAAGCAAAGTAATAGAGTCATTATCCCCTTTCTCTGCTTTTTTAGCAAGCTCTGCGTCAATGTTATATTCGCCAAGCGCAAGTCCTTGCTGGTATGCCTCGCAATACACATCCCCAGGAATGGTGATACGATACAGCAAGGCTATACGCTTAGTTTTCCTCAGACCGAGTAGCTGGCAGATACGTTCGGGGGTATAATTCAATGCTCCGAACGTTCTGACTTGATAGATATACTCATCTGAGAGAATTTCATTCTGTACTAATTCCGACATAGAATTATCTTTTTGGTGTAATCCTCTGATAAGACATTGCCATCCCTCTCCAACAGAACTGGCTGTTGGGGAAACATTGCCATGTATCTTCGTACAGTAGCAGACACGTATTTAGTAATGATTAAAAAATAACTTGGTACATTTTCGGAGCCGAGGCATCGGTCTTGAGCAGTGTATTCAATTGATGAAAAACTCCAGAAATGGAACTATATGGTTTCATGGAGAGAGAGAAAAAAATACCAAGTTATTTTTTTATCATTACTTAGGGTCTATTTCCATTCCATAGCCGATACGGTCGGTCTGTTGGCACGCCATAATTGTAGAACCTGAACCAGAGAACACATCAACAACAATATCGCCATTCTTGGCACTGTTGGTAATTGGGTATGCCATCAGCGCAATAGGCTTCATTGTTGGATGAATTCTATTGGCTTTTGGCTTATCGAAATTCCAAATGGTTGTCTGCTTCCTATCTGAGTTCCAAAAATGTGCAGCCCCAGGCTTCCAACCGTATAAACACGGTTCGTGCTGCCATTGATAGTCCTGACGTCCCATTACAAGGGAATCCTTGACCCAAACGCAGCATTGCGCAATCTTGAACCCTGCTTCTCGAATGGCTCTACGAAAGTTCTCGCCTTCAGAGTCTGCGTGGAAAACATAGAAGGAACCTCCAGCTTTAACAATGGAAAACATCACGTTGAATACAGACTGTAAGAAGCGGAGGAACAAATCATTCTCCATTGAGTCGTTCTGAATGGTAAGTTTACTATCTCCGCCACCTTCATAATTTACATTATAAGGAGGGTCTGTGAGAATCATATCAGCAACTTGTCCATTCATCAACATAACAATATCCTTTTTTGAACGACAGTCTCCACACATCAGTCTATTATTGCCAAGTCGGAAAACATCACCAGGACGGGCAAAGACATCACTGTCCTCTTGTGGAAGGGTATCAACGGCATCTTCTTGTATCTCTGCTGTATCATTCTCTGTGGCAAATAACTTATCTGTTCCGACAGAGAAATCGTTTTGCTTAACTTCATAGCCAAGATTGAATTTGGCAAGATCATCGCCGCTAATATTATATTTCGTGAATAAAAGGGTATCGGGATTCTTCTGCGCAAACTCTGAATTATATGCAGCGATTTCCTCTACTGCCTCTTTCTTGTTCGAAGCCTGTATTTCCTCATAGGGAATATCGGGAATCTTGAAACCATAGGAGCGAAGCCCGAGAAGAGCCTTCCTTCTTTGGTGCGCATCGATAATCCACAGCTTACCGTCAGGGTCTTTCCAAACTTTGAATGAATACTTGAAGCCACGAGTGATTATGAGCATCTGCAACTTCGATAATTTGTCTGCATCAGGCTTTTTGAAATCTTCCTGAAGTTCGATAAAAGAGTCCAGCGGGGCAGTAGGAAGACCACCCAAATTAAAAACTTTTATGCTATTTTCCATTGTCATTATTTATTTTGTTGTTCAAGAACCATTTTGAAAAGTCGCTCCCTTTCCTGATGCCTTTCGAGGTTCTTTCGGTCGGCGGTGCGCTTATCTTTTCTATCGCTTCGCTTGAGATAGGAGCGATAACGCTTGATATTGTCGAACACGTTCTTATGCTGACGGAGGAACTCGGCAGGGTCGGAGCGAAGCAACTTGATGAGCTGGGCAATCTCTGAGCGTCCGAAGAGTATGGGGTGCTTACAGAGAAACTTGCCCGTATCATTGAATGATTGCAACTCGGCAAAGGCTTGATTATTTCTTATCCTTAGCTCTGCCATATCAGTTACGGTGTGGGCTGTGGGGTGAGTATCAAGCACTTCGTCGAGCTGCTTCATCTGTCGCCAAGTGTTGATGCGGTCGTTGTAGATAACGGTTGCCATCTGCACGTCGGCATCGAGAAGATTAGTCCAGTCTACTTTTGGGTACTCTTCTTCTTTGGTGAGGTACTTTTTTTTTCAGTTGCTGGTTGCTCGCCTTCTTCTGCTGCCTCTGTGGCTGCTTCCTCTTTGGGCTGTTCCACCTCTTCAGCTTCAGCTTTAGGAGCTTCTTCAAGAACTGTTACCTGCTCTGTTTCCTCGGTCGTTTCTGTGGGAATCTCCTCTTTGGGCTGTTCCACTTCCTCGGCTTTAGGCGCAGGAGTTTCGTCGGTAGGCTTCTCATTAGCAGGATTATCGTTATCCTTTGGGGTTTCGTCCTCTTGCTTCTCGCCTTCGACAACAGACTTCTCTTTCTTCTCTTCATCAGGATTTGGATTATCATCACCATTAGGGGTGTTGTTTGTTTCTGCCTCGGCTTTCTGGGTTGCAAGGTATTCACGGCGGTTACGAACAACCTCGTCATGCGTAACAACATCCAGCAAATCGAACAGAATATCCTCGGCGTTCTTGGTTGGAGCAAGACCGTAGCGAATGAGATTGCTGTTGCCTGGAGACTTATCCTTCAATAGCGCAAGGTCGGCCTCGGCAACTGAGGGGTTTGACAGCTGGCGAAAATGATTGAGTTTCTCTTTTACACTATACATAATTAAAGGAATTAAAGGAGTTAGAGAAGTTACCCTCTCTAACCCCTAAAGATTATACTTCGGTACGAGATACTTCGATTAAGGTCGTTGTATCAAGGATGCGGAGTGTAAGGGTTGCCCCTTCCTTCGCCGTCCATGTAGCACCATTCTCCAACACGAAGGTTGTACCATCGGTAACGGTGGCTGGCTTATCAGTTCCTGCGCCAACAAGGGTGATGTAGCGACCCTTATCGGTGGCAGTAAGACCTGAAACGGTTGTGATAACCGCTGCCGAGCCTGTGCCGTTGGCAATCTTATAGGTGTTGGAAGATGCCGTGATGGCAATCTCGGTAGCACCTGCTGACACCTCCGTCGATGCGTTCATTGCAGGGTTGCCAGTGTAAATCAGCGGTAAGTCTACTGAAGAACGCTTGAAGGTAAAGGTGGTGTAACGGCCGTCCTTATCGTCCTTAGTCTCTGTGTTCGAGAGAATGATAGGGCGTTCCAGCTCGCCGATGATATACCATTCCTTCGACTTGATGTGTTTGAAGAAGATAATGAACTTGCCACCACCATATTCTTCGATGAAGTTGTAGAGCTGAACTCGTGCGCCACCCATGATGATAACAAACTGGTTTTCGCCAGTGGTAGTGATGTCGCCCTTCTCGGTTGTTCCTGTGAATGTAGGAATGTCGTGTGCCTCGAAGTAGTGCGGTATCTCTCCCTTCTTTAACGGAATGGGTGCCACCTCACGCTGTGCGTTGGGCTGTGGAAACTCCTTAGTACGGTCAATCTGGTTAATAGCAACGAGGTAGACTATATAGGATATGTCGCTACCGTGGGTATCACGATCGGACACATCATCGATATGCCCTAACATAGCCATAGAAGCAAGCGAAAGTCCTGAAGCAGAAGCCATTCCCAGAGAGTGGTCGAGCAACGCTCCGAGCAATAAGATAACACCGAAAGCCGCAAACGTAACCATGAACATATTGCGAGCCTGACGGTTGGCGTAATTAAATCCCTTCAAGGGATTGTACGCACGGTGTCGTTTTTGAATTTTATTTCTAATCATTGTTCTTTTTGTTTTGTAGGGAGCAGCCCTAAAGCTGCCCCCTGCGTTCAACTATCATTTAACTAACAACTAAAAAATGGCCGATATTTACCTGCCGCCTGGAACATTAGGCTGCAACTCCTTATTGATGGTGCGCTTGCCACCTACGCAACGCTCCAGCTCACGGAAGTTGCCATCGCCTCCGATGATAACCATAATGTAGTCGCCCACCTTCGTTGCCGTGAAGGCATCCGAGATATTGGCGAACTTACCCGACTTGGCGATGGTTGGAAGATGATCTGCCACACCAGCCTCGATGCAGTAGGCTACACCTTTCTTGGCATTGACGATGTCGGTAATGGTATCGGTGGTGGTGGTAGCATCTGTAATCTGCCAAAAACCATCGTTGCCGTCCACCTTATCCTTAATGGTGGCAGCGAAGAGGTTGATGAAAATTTGCTGCCATTCGTAAGCGTTCTTATCCATAGCATCACGGTTATCGAAGCGGCGACCTGTGAATGAAGCCGAGCAGCCTTCCTTCCAAGTACTCCACGCACGTACCTGCTCCATCTGCTCCTGCATCTTCATAGCGAGCATCTCTCCAGGAATATACTCCAAGAACTGGAGGTTACCTGGCTGATGCAACATCATAAATGGGAGCTGACCGAGGTAAGGCAGCCAAATAATGTTCGTGGTAGTATCGGGTACTACGTTGAGCGCACCCATCGGACCCGTGAAATCGGTATCCTTACCATAGGTAGTGCGGACATTCTTAATCCACCAGCCCTGATGGTTCTTGTTGAGGTAGATAACGTGCTGGTCGATATCCATATCCTCGGTAACGGTGCTGCGAACATCGGCAAGGAACTCCTGAACGGCAGCCAACATCGTTGCCTGTGTATAGCTGCGGTAGTCCTCGTCCACGTGTGGCTTAATGTCGTACTGATGCACATAGCGCAACAAGGTATAGAGGATACCTGTACCAGCATTGAGATAAGAACCAGCCACACCAGTCTCGGGCTTCACGTAGATACCACGCATACGGCGTTTGTTCTGTTCCACCTGCGCTGTGGTAAGGGTATTGAGTAACTGATACTCTATCATCGTCCACTTGATAGGGTCGGAGCCTTCCTTATTGAGATAGCCGATGTACTTGCGTTCTAATTCCTTCATTGGTCCCCATTCCATCTTGATCATGGCATCATCAACGTAACCCATGTGATTCTCGATCTTCATGCCACCCTTGAATACTTCACCTGTCTGATAAGCCTGTGAAACCTCGTCGAAGAAGGCATTGAAAACAAGACCTCTATCCTGATAGCCGTAAGCCACTGGGAAGTACTGGGTCATATCGCGGAGCTGAAGCACACGTGCGATGAGTGCGTCCTGACGAAGAACGATGAACTGGTCGCCGACACCAGCCTTGTCCACACCCTCATAGTTGGTGGCATACTTACCAGCAGCGAGGGCTGGGGCATCGAGCAACTTATTCTCCTGAAGGTACTGGTAACGAGCCTTGAGCGACTTGGCAAAGCCGTAGGCAGCCTTGTAAAAGGCAACACCATCCACCTGCTCGTCTACTTCAGGCAAGGCTGCGGCAGCACGAGGATTGGCGGCAATCTTATTCCAGCGATCCTGCATCGAGAACATTTGGTGTTCTACACCGAAGAGATACTTAGGTGTGTTGCCAAAGCCATTGATGCTAACAGAAGAAACCGTAATAGTCTGTGTTGGTTTGTCCTCTTCAGGCTTCTTTGCAAGGGCCTGGAAGTCGGCACGCATACCATTGAGCGACTCAAGAATACCCTCAAGAGTGGCATTGCTTTGTGGCTGCTCCTCTTCGGGATTCTCGTTCTCCTTAGACGCAGGGTCTACACCTTTAATAACTGACTGAATGGTGTTGAGCATCTGCTGGAACTCGGCAGCCTGCTTGGCGGTCTGCTTGGCTGCCTGTTCCGCAGCAAGGTCATCATTCAGCGTGGTCTGATACTTCTTCTGGTATTCAGCCACAATAGAATTGAACTCCTCTTGAGAAAGAGTCTTGTCCTCGAACTTCTTGCCGAGCTGCAAGAGGTCAAGAACGCTTTTCAACTTTTCTTTGAAATTCATAATAAACTAAAAACTAAAGAATTAAATATTGTATATGGCAGTCTTCAATTTGTTGGCGTTGGAATATTCGCTTCCCATTGTCATTGCTTCGGCCACGGCTTCAGCCATAGTTTTGCTACCATCGGCAAGACCTATCTCCACAGCCTTTGGCGTGTAGAAGGTCTCACCACGAAGCACAGGGGCATCGTCGGGCAACTCTGCCAGCGACTTACGCTGTCCCCTTACCTCTGCGAGGAACTGGGCGTTGAGAGGGTTGAGAATATTCTGAACGAAGGCTTCATCCTTACCATGACGGAGGTCATCGAATGTCTTATTCTTGAGATCGGAATTGGTAGCCTTGGCTTCTACTTTCTTGATACCGAGTTTGGCAAAATAATCCTCGAAGTCGTAAAAGCTACACATCGTGCCGATGCAACCTGCGTAATCGTTCTCCGTCAGCGCATAGATACGGTTACCATGACAACCGATATAGTATCCTGCCGAACAGCACATCTTCTCATAGAAGGTAAGGATTGGCTTTTTACAATTGCGGAGCGTTTCGCTCAGGCGGTCAAGATACCACGCCTCGCCACCAGGCGAGTTGATGTGAAGGAAATGGCAAGAAATCTGTGGGTTGGCTTCGGCAGCGAGGAGGTCGGCTTCAAGTTGCTTGGAAGAAAACCACCAATAACTCTCTGCCATCACTGTGCCAAACACACGGTGGTAGGCAATAGAATTATCAGGGAGCTGCTCATCGTCGAACTCATCGGTAAGCGTTACCGCAGCCCCCCCTTCCTGTGCAAGCACCTTGATGAGTTCCTGAAGGGCAGTATGGGTTTCAAACTGATACCAAGTGTGGTTTTTCAAATAAACCTCTTTCTCGGCTTGAGAAAATCCAAGTGCAGATTTCGGGTCTGCATTATCGTCGATTTTTCCATGCAAAGGAAAAACTGAGAGCATGGCTTGACGGAAACCATCTACCGTTATCCATAGTGGTTTACCTGATACAAGTAGGTTCTGTAATTCGTTCATCAACTTATTTTTGATGCGAATTTACTATATAATAAGGTGTAGACAAAAGACCTACAAAAGAGGGTCTGTAAGCATTTTGCACTTTATAACGAGGTTGGCGGAGGTGAGATTAGAGGCTATCTGAACTCGTGCAGGAATATCGGAAGTGCCTATACTATGGGGTTTCCTGTCTGATGTCTTGATTGTAACAATGGCACTTCGTTCAACAGAGAATACCCTGCGAACCTCCTTGACGGGGAGGTCTATCACTAAGGTCTTATCACAATTCCAATAATTACCGGCATCATTGTCAGTAAGTTGTGGTATGTATGAGAAGGTGTCGGCGATAAAATCATACACATTTTCCTTTTCGTGTTTATCTTGATTAACAAGACGCACTTGAACGGCATTTAAGAACTCTAACATAGTCTGCGATATTTGAATGACAAAAACAATAGTTCGGTCTGTATTAAAAAACTTTAATTGGATGCAACTTTTTGATACTTGCGCACCTTCTTAGGTCTGAGGCGGTTTCGGAAACGATAATAATTCTTCAAAAGCGCATCTGAGGAGATAGACTTCAACTGATAGGTGTGAATAAAATCGTAGATGACATCAATGTTCCTACGTTGCCTACCGAACTCCTCGTTCTCCAACAGAACACGGTGCAGTTCAAAATTGAACATTCGTCGTATCTGCTTCTCTATCTCCTTAGCTGCGGCCACGGAAAGGTAGTTGTAATAGGCAGGGTCTTTCCAAGCAACGCCATTACCAGCCTTCCTTGTGGGTAGCTGGATATAAAGATTACCGTCTTTTATATCGGCTCCATTAGAACGACTATGCGACATATTCTCCCAAACACAGTGATAAAGGTCTGTATTGTAAGGTATTTTTACTGCCTTACTCTTCTGATCTAATCCATATTTTCCAATGACATACTCTGCAAGATAGGGTTCTATCCTGATAGTCGTTATTTTTTTGAGAGCTCTTTTTTCTTTGTACATTGCTTTTTAAAGATTTTAGCTTCCTACCGTCCTACAATCCTACAAATTCTAAACGGGTTTCACAAAGTTACTGAAAATAAATGAGTTAAAAAAAGAAATGCAACAAAAGTTATCCTATTTCACTCAAAAAAGCGAACCTACAACCTCCTACTATGACCTAAAATGGGATAATTTGTAGGACGAAGCGACTCAAAAACCATTTCCTACAAAAAAAAGCCATTTCCTACAACATCCTACAATCCTACAGCATATCCTACAAACATAGAACCTTTAATAAATAGATATAAATATATGATATATAAATAGTTATAAACAATATCACTTAAAAGCTAAATGTCATTTGTAGGATTGTAGGATTGTAGGAAGCACTTTTTTAAAAAATTATTTTCAAAATCGTTGTTTTTATTGCTTTCTTATATTTTTTTGGGGTACAGGGGAAAATGTGTGTTTTGATTGTCAATATTTAAGATAATAATAATTACCTTGTAAGAAAAAGCCCCAACACAAGTAAATGTGTCGGGGCGCGTCAAAATAAAACCAGACTGGATTAGAGCCTGTCTGCGGCATTGGCTACACGAACTGAAATATCTTTCAAGGCTGCGCGCAGTTTTTCACGGTCAACATCGCTGAAATCATCGGGTGCACCATTGTTCCGTCCACTAAATTTGTGATACAGCCATGTGCGACTCTTTCCAAAATAGTTTTTGGCAAGGTATGCCCAGTTAACTTCCTCATATACATCGTCCAGCACTTGACGAACACTTGCCTTTTGTTTTTTAATAGCTACTTTCATATTATTTGCCTTTTATACCCTCCATTTGCAGGGAGGGCGATTTGTTACTCTTGCTCCATTAACTCGTAAACAAACTCGATAATTTCTCGTTCCATCATCTTTGCTCCATTAAGGTAGGCTCTTCGATAATTGCGAATGAGTTGGATAAGCTCGTCTTCTTTTTCTGTTCTTTTCATTATTTGTTTGTTTTATTTTGACATTACAAATATTATCATCTTTTGCGGATTATGCAAATATTTGGCTAATAATATCATCAAATGATGAAAAGATTAACATTTGCATAAAAAAACGCACCTACCCATTGCGGACAGGTACGGCTGAGGATATATATGATAATGGATGCTTAGAAAGGTTCGTCGCTATCAACCATTGCAGGGAATGGTAGTGCAGGGTCTGCAAGTTGGGTCGGTTGTTCAGATACTGGAATAGGTTTAGCATCTTCCTTTGGTTTAGCTTCTTCGGGATATGTGCGCCTAAAATCGATATTATATATTTCCCTAAACTTATCATAGTCGATGATTACTGCTGATGTAGAAGTTGATTTTGATTTACGTATCTTCACCAGTGTAATATCATAATCAGTTCGTGTAACATCCTCTGTTTCCTCCCATGTAAATCGACGAGAGGGAACGGTTCCTATATATGAGGGATGACTACGTAGATTCTGCTCGATGGTAGACAGCGTGCTGCCCTCACTATTATATCCGCTGCGGTCGAAGATGCTGAATACCGAACTGAGACGGATGAACATGATGTTCGTGTCAGGCTCGAACGTGAATGTATGCTGGTCGCCTCGAGAATCCTTGCCTGTAACCTTCTTTGGCTGCTCGATGAGGAACTCACGACCCTCGATAACCTGCTTTGTGTCAATCATATTGTTGACAGCCGTGAAGAACATTGCCAATTTATCTGTGCTACGGATGAGAGAAAGCTGGAATCTGATTTTCTCTTGTGCAATCTTGAAGAACTCTGCGTATGCAAACGGAAGCTGAAGGCTGGAATATTGCTCTATCAATTTCACTGTTCCAAGGAACAGCGAAGCAGTCTTCATTAAACGATCCATTTCTCCTGAATTGATAACATCTTGTTTCAGCTCATTGTACGCCTCTTGCTTGAGATGACGGAAGTGGTCCATAAACATTGGGCGAAGTTCCAATATCTGAAGCAGCACATTTGACAGTCCCACCTTATTTGGGTCTTCAATAGTCTTCAATTCCTCGAAGATACGAACTTCCTCCTGTGTTCTGTTGCGAGGCTTGGGTACTTCGCACACAATAACACGGCTCATAAGCGCATTATCATCACGCTGTGGGGTTTCCTGACCGCAGATAACGACTGGGGCAAACACTTTATCATTTTCTATTTCCCTTCCTGATGTACCCTTACGCTTCTGCTTCCCATCACCATCATATACGATACCTTTCAATGCTTGAAACTTATTATCGCTGATGTCCTTGTTATTGTATTCGTCAAGTACGACTGGAACATCCTTGAACATACCCATAATAGTGGCCATGGCTGCGTCGGTACCTGTATTCAGGTTGAAGATAGGAATATTTGGGGAAATGAAGAGTGAGCGAATGGATATGGCAATCTGTGTTTTACCTGAAGACATCGGACCCATAAAGAAAGGAGCTGTGAACAATCGGTCGATGCAGTGGATGTTGCTTCGAAAGGCACACATAATGGCGAAGATAAGTGCCCACTTTCCATTATCGTTGATTTTATAGACCTGGTCCATCAACGATGCCCACTTCTCGAATGTTACCCTTTTCTCCGCAGGAACTTCCTTATATACCAGTTGACTGATAAGCTCGTACTTATCCGATTGCTTTCCACTGCCAGCATATATCGTTGAGAATGCTGGCAGATAGTAGTTGTTCTTGTTGTGTGTAACAACTCCCAGTTCATTGACTGGCTCAAACTGCCATTTCCCCTCTACGTTGTGGAATATACCGTTGGCGAATGCGAAGAATTGTTCGTCTGCCTTACGGCTCATACCCTCGCTCTGCTGATTGCCGTATGTATTGACCTCTGAACACATCACGAAATGTCGGCTCATATATGTCTTGATGGCTTTCCATTGCCATTCCTCGCCATTAAAGTTCACGGCTTCGTAATTGATAAGCACTTCCTCTATCGATGACATCTTCAGCATTGCCTTGGAAGGTATCTCTATGTAGATGGGGGTGTCATAAAAGCGACGATTGATACGAAGCACACGCTTGTTTTGCTCGAAATCATCAGAAAAGATGTGAAGCAGCGGAGTCATAAAGAAGTCGGCTACCTGTGTCATTCCATTACCGTTCTTATTGCGGAACATATAGCATACAGGTTCGCTCTTTTTATTTAAACGGGGATAATAGCCACATTCTTTCCACATCTTTCGGTAGTCCTCATTCTCCATCACATAATCAGGAGGCTCGTTTACATCGAACTCCTCATCGTCAAGGTTATCTGCTTGCATACTCACCTTCATCGCAGCCTTGCGCTTGGAAACGAAAGGCTTTCTCAGTTCATCAAACTGTCCCTTGGTGAGCTTTAGATTTGAACAGTAGTGATTACGGTTTACCGTGATTACCGTATCCTCTGCATAAGATGTGAGTTCAATACATCGAGAAACAAGGGGAACTTTATCTCCTTGGAAGGTTTCTAAGAACCTGCCATACAGCCCAATGTAGTAATCGACGAACGAGCCTGTGGAGTCATTGTAGGTCATCTGAATATTGATGCCTGAGCGAAACATCTCTGCAAGTGTACTTAGATAGTCGCTTTCATCGCCGTCTGCATTAATGCTACAGCCTGTTTCTGATGATGCAAAATAGCAATAAACACGGCGTAGCTCCTGAATATCATTGCTGGATGGGCGACCAGCAACATAGACGATAGGTTCTTCACCATAACCGTCAAGAAATTCCTGCATAACCGAGGTTAAAATACCAGGACGGTCGCTTTCAAGATTCTCCTTTAGCGCATCAAAACCAAAGATACCCGACTGCGTCTTGGTTTGAGGCAATACTTCCTTTACCTTGGCACGTAAGCCTCTGACCTTACCGTCAATAATGCCGATCTTGCTCTTGAAATCGACAGCAATAGACTTAATATACTCTAATCTCAGAGCAGCGTCCTGAACGAAAGCAACAAGCGAACATATCGTATTCAGGCAGTCGGCAATAACTGTCTCGTCCTTACAGCCGTGAGGTATCATCATTCTTTTGAGAGCCTTGGGGAAAGGTTCTGTCAGTTCTTTGAACTTATCTTGTGTTGCCTCTCCATTGGCTTTGGCAAATTCGTCGGGGTCGGTTCCTTTCGGGAGACGAATACATTTAACCTTTGCCCCAGCTTTCAATAGCAGCTCGCAATTCTTCAACGAAGCCTTGACTCCTGCTGCATCTGCGTCATAGACCATAACGATAGAGTCCGTGAAGCGAAGAAGTAGCTTTATCTGGTCATCTGTAAATGCCGTCCCACTTCCACCGATTACGTGCTCCACGCCAACCTTATGAAGGGACATAACATCGAACTGACCTTCTACAAGATAAGCGTAGCCTTTTTTGCCGATGGGCTTTCTTGCCTGGTAAAGACCAAAAATATGCTTACCTTTTGTAAAGAGGGGTGTTTCTCCTGTGTTCACGTACTTACCAACACCCTCCCTTGGTGTAATGATACGCCCTGAAAAACCGATAATATGTCCCTGCATATCATAGAAAGGGAACATTACACGGTCTCTGAATCGGTCGTAGAACCTACCTTCAGTAGAACCAACAACATCGACTTCCTTCAATCGGTCGAGTGAGTAACCAGCAGCAGTGAGCGTGTTCATTGCGACATTGCCCACTGGGGCATAGCCTACACCGAAGTCGGATAATGCTTTGTCATCTAATTTGTACCCACGGTTATTCAAAAAACTCTCGACTTGAGATAGATTCTTTTGGAAAAACTTAGCTGCTGCCTCGATAGCAATCCGCTGTGCTTCCTTTTGTTTATACTTTGCTTCTTCTTCAGGACTCATTTCCTTCTGTGGAAACTCCAATCCTGCTAAGGTGGCGCACCAACGTAAGGCTTCGATGAAGCTCAAGTTAAGATGATGTTGGACGAACGAGATGACATCACCGCTCGCTCCACAAACAAACAATGATAAGTCTGCCTTGAAGGGCTTACCACCATAGACGGTGTGTGATCATCATGGAATGGACAGACTCCCTTATAGTTTACGCCAGCTTTATGCAAGTGTGTAAAAGACTCGACCACGTTCACGATGTTCAAAGCAGATTTTACCTTTTCAATAAATGACTTATCTACCATATTATTTTTCCTCAAATAATTCTAACTGGCGTGATTCCAACACTTCTTAAATGGTTATACCCAAGAACTCCGCCACTGCGATGTATTCCTCTCCTGTGATTGATTTCCTTCCGTAGTACAAATCCCACCAACGGCGTTGCCCGATACCAGTTTCCTTATAAAAAGCCCTTGTAGGGGTAAATTCTTCGAGATGTCTGAACTTCAGCTTCAGCATCTCCATCGATAAATTGCGTTTAACCAATGGGCCAGGAGTCATTCTCCTGCGCGGAACAAAAAGTCTGACGGACATCGGGCTGCGACCAAGACTGGCAGCCATATCCTCAAACGAGACCTTGACAAGGTTCTGCTGAACATACTCAGCCTCTTGTGCAGTCCACCGTTTATTCTTTCCATTACTTTTCATGCTTAATTATACTATTGAATTCTCTGTCAAATTTCCAAATTCGTAGCCGGTCAGTTTTATCCACATGACCAAATTTGCATTGAACATAGGCTTGTAATGCAGCACGGAGCAGTTTAAGCTCTTTATCCGTGAGTTCTTGTATGGAGTAATTTCCCCAGCCATCTTTATCAATGAACATTTTTTAGAAAATTTCTTAATGTTTTCGCTACTCCATCTCGCCAACGTTTTCGCCAAGTAGGAGTGAATACTGGTTTTACTTTGAATTTACCACGAAAACGGATTTCTTTTGCGACAGCCTTTCTTTTGGATAGCTTCATTATCTTTCTTATACTGGTCATTGTTAATCGAATTTTAGGTCGAACAAATTATCTCTATCTAGAGGATGAGCATCTACTATTCTCCATATACCTTCTTCGTTAGGAGCGATAGTAACGCCATCATTCTCTCGGGTAGTGAAAGCGCGACCGTGTTCGTCCCAAACTATTCCTTTGTCGCCTTGGTGCGCAATGACTTGGCGAACATCGGAATGTCTCAATTTCATCTCATCAATAACGATGTCTGCATTTAATGCAGCAATAGCTGTTTCAAAGTCTTTTGTTTTCATAAGTTTGTTGTTTTAGATTCACATTCTTTCTTGAAGGTGTATTGAACGTATTTTTTCAGTTTAAAGCAATACAACCCATTGATACAATTGCGATGAAATTCGCAATTTCGGCAGTCGTTAGACATTTGGCCACAGCTCCTTTTCGGGAATATTCAGATACTCTGAGATAACCTTTCTTTTCAAAGCATCAGGAACAAAGTCCCCTCGAAGCCATCTGTAGACCGTACTCTCATTCACACGACATAGTTTTGTTAAATCCATAATCGCCTCCTTCCTCTGATTTGGCAGCGATTTAATGTACTCTGTAAATTTCATTTCTAATCTTTTTTAATGTTTTCATTCCTACGTCAAATGTTTTTATTATTTTCGTAATGCAAATATTATTACGCAGTGCAAAGATAGAAATATAATTTCAAAAACAGAATTTATTTATTGAAAATAATGAAAATATATTTCAAATACATCAGTATTATGCGATGTGATCTTTGCTAACTTTAACTACATAAAAAAAATGTAATATGTTAAGTGAAACTCTGATTAATAATATTCGCAAGATAATGAATGATAGGAATATTACACAAGCTGCTATGGCTGGCTATTTAAAAACAAGTCCGTCTCAGTTTAGTAAGATATTAAGTGGACAAGTTAAATTGAAATTAGAGGAAGTTTCAAATCTTGCAACATCTATTTCTATGAGAGAAATAGATATTATAACTTATCCTGAAGTATATGTTTCACAGAAAGAAACGAAACAGAATGAGCCTGAGGTTTCATTACAGATTAAGCTAAAGAAAGATAAACGTGATCAAGTCTTAAGGTTGATCTTTGGTGATAATAACATAGAAATATTAAATAAATAGCACTATGAATAAAGAATTAGAAGAATTAAGAGGCAAGGCTGCCATAGCTGCTATATCGGCTTTATTGCCTTCTTATAAAGCTCCTGTACCAGATTATTTGGAGAAGAAAGGTATGAGCTCAGAAGAATATTTGGCAAAGCAGTGTATTAAATTTGTCAATGCTTTAATCAAAGAATTAGAAGTAGATGGTAATGAGTGAGTCTATTACAGACCGAATAAAGCATATATTAGATTCAGAGGGGCATACGGTTAGTACGTTTGCACGAAAGCTGGGAATATCCTGGACTTCTGCAAATAATATTGTGTCAGGGCGAAATGCACCAAATTATGAAACGATAGTAAAGATAATCGAGAGTTTCGATAATATAGATGCTAACTGGCTGGTTATGGGACAGAAAGGAGCAAAAAGGACTGATGCAGAAAAGCTGTATTCTATTATATCCACCCAACAAAAAACCATTGAAAGCCAGCAAAAAACGATTGACCGACTTACGGCAAAACTTGTCGAAAACATACCTGAAGAGTCTGATAGAAAAGTGGAAGATGCCGTATAATTAAGATGTATCCTGAAGGCTTCAAAAAGTGATTTTACGGTGTAATTATCTAAAAATACAAGTAAAAATATCACTCAAATATTTGAAGCACAAAGTAGTGTGAAATCGATACTGTCGGTGGAAAGTCGGCAATATATAGCTAATAATATTAAATTGCCCCATTGAATATCAGCAAGTTAAAGTTACACTTAATGCAACCGAAGTCTTGTCATCCCGACAGCTCATAATAAAAGGGGATTGATTTTCAACCCCCTTTTTTACATTTTACAAATAAAAACGCTTTTTATAAATAAGCATACCTTCTATTACAACTGGCTAAACAGAACATTTTACATTGCTTACTTATACCTACATGTACAAAAAAAATATATATTCCTAATGCTTACCCTTACTACGATTTGTTTTTACTGAAGAAGCCTTTTTACTATTAGGGGTAGTTGTAATGTTATTCTTAGCCATTGTGTAATATTTCATTGCCTCTGGCATCCACTTCTTAATATCTTCTATACGATGCTTATCAGAGGGATGATCACTAAGAAACTCTGAAATCTTCCCTTGCGTTGCAGCTGACATCCGCTCCCAAAAATCAATAGCATTACGTGGATTATAGCCAGCCATTGCTGCAAATATCAACCCCATATAATCTGCCTCACTTTCATTAGCACGACTATACTTTAAATTACGAAAAAGAAAATATCCATTAGCTGCTTGCGCAGCAATATCTCCGACACCAGAGCCAACCGTAGAATTTAAGACTGAACTTAAAACACTTGTGCCTATAGATTGAGCTTGTTTCTTTGTTATCTGCTCTGCCCCATGCTTTGCTACAGCATGAGCTATCTCATGACCTAAGACAATGGCAAGACTTGATTCATTCTTTGTATAAGGCAGTAAGCCTTCATATACAACAATCTTACCCCCTGGCATACAAAAAGCATTAGCCTGATTATTCTGAATGAGATTAAACTCCCATGACAGATTTTGTATTTCTTTCGAATAACCATTGTCAAGAAGATATTTTTCTACTGCTGAAGATAAACGATGACCTACACGTTCTACCATTTGAGTATTTACTTTACTTACAGATTTTGTAGCTGAAGCCATAAACATAGAATATTCTTTATTACTCAAACTCAACATCTGAGCATCAGAAATCCCTATACGATGCACTCTTCCCGTTAAAGGCACCTTCTCTGTAATACCACATGATGCTAATGTAACAAACATAACACCAAATAAAAAACACTTAATTTTATTCATCATATATGATAATAATTATTATATTGTAAAATTATTCTTTTTCTATTATACTTACAACTATCTACTTAAAAAGTAGACTCTTTTATTACTTTTTAAAAACCTCTATTTTTCGTAATCTCACAAACTTCTTAAACATATTATCTGTTTCACTATTAATAGAAATTATCTTTACACTAAAAAGAGGTATAATTCCTAAAAATGATATAAATATAAATATCTGCTGATAACTAAAATATTCTGTTAACATACCTATAAACATACTAGAAGAAAAAAAAGATATTCCCAATATTGATGTTCCTATAGAATAAAAGAAAGTGGGATGCTTGCCATGTGTAAAAAAAAGTAACAACAATACATACATAACAACAGAGTATCCTGCACACAAATAATCTAAAAACACAAATAAAGATACTATAAAAAGTGAAGACTTAAAAGAAAAACTAAGATAAAGAAACAACAACTTTGATAAAACTATTGCAAACGCCATCGACCAACGTAAAGTAATAACACCACACTTGCCAACTGCCCAAAAGCCTACAGCTGCTCCTAAGAGAATAGCTACATAACCAATTGCACCATGTATAAACCCCACCTCCTGAGGAGAAAATCCTAATCCGCCACCACTACCAGTATCAAAAAGAAAGAAAATTATAATACGTAAAAAAATAAATTCTGGAAATAAAAATAAAAAAATAAACAACAAATGATAAATATAACCATTACGTGCCATTATCATTTGCACAATATCTAAAAACCATCTTTTTGTTACACCTACACAAAAAGGAAGTTTTGCACGAATATAGGCTTTGGGTAACACTATGAAATGGTAAAGACAACATATTAAACTTACACTACCTAAACTATAAAAAATTGTTATCCATGGTGTTTTTACTAAACGTGAAACTACTTCAAAATAGCCTACTGCCAATAGTGGGAAAGTAAAACCTATAACAATAGCACACATATAAAAGATAGTACGTATTCCCATAAAAGCAGAACGACGCCTATAATTAGCATTCCTCTTATAAAAATGCTCTATTGCAATATCGTGAATAGATGCAGCAATAGCTATAACAAAAAGAAATACAAATGATAAACTAAAATTATATCTATTCGGAACAGAAAGGGCTATTCCTATAAAACTTAATCCTATAATAAATTCACTAAGCAAAATCCAATAACGCTTACTATCAAAGCTTAATACTACCCTGCTAAGAAATGGACGAAAAATAAAAGGAAGTATAAGCCATGTGTTAGATATTATAATATCACTATTATCTATTCCTAACTGACTGAAAAATACTAATGATGTCATAAACAACACCACATAAGGTAAACCTCTCATCATATAAAGTGAAGGCAACCATAACCAATGGTTGTGCCAAACATTTACTATTGGTATTCCACTAATAACGTCGCTATCTTTCTTCATATATTTACTTTTAATGATACAAGCGTGTTAATACAGAATCTGAATAATAATGAGAAAGTATTTGTTTATAATCATAACCTTGAGACCCCATAACTGCTGCACCTATCTGACAAAGACCTACCCCATGTCCCCAGCCTGCTCCTATTATTTTGAAAAGTTGTGGTACACCTTCTAATAAATCTTTCTTTTCTACTACAAAAGCCGAACTGTAAAGATGGCTTTTACTTAAAACGCGTCGTATCTCAAGTTCTTTCCCCAATATTATAGAGCGTTCTGTTCCTTCTATCTCCATCTCATATAATCTCCCACTCTTACCACGTTTTAAAGGATTAAGAGAAAGTATCTGCCCAAACTTAATACCTAATTTTTCTTCTAATAAAGAACTAAGCTCAGTTTGTGTATAAGATATTTCCCAGCGATAAAAATCTGTAGTTTCCTGATCGTAATCATTAAGCACCTGACGAAGGACTAACTTATCTTTAGTATTACAAAATGCTTTTGGACTTGTTTTTATCCATTCCTCTGCTATAGCCTCTTTCGTAAGATCTGGTAAAAAACCTCTTTTATCTATACTTGTATCTACAATGGATCTTAGATAAGGATACTTTATATTATTCCAACAATATTCAAAATTCTCAGTAACACCTCCACAACACTTAGAAAACCGAGCATCACATAATTCTCCATTATATGTTAACACCTCTCCACGCGTTGCATCAATGGCTTGTTTTGCAAATACACTTATTGCACGCCCAAGCCCCTGATAACGTTGACAATGATCATCAGCACACACATCAAAAAGAGTATGTTCCGAACGCTCATACCACCGAATAATCTTTTTAGAATTTTCAATAAAATTATGTTGTGAGATGTTCTCTTTGACTTTCTTTCTATTTGCAATCTGCGATAACAACCAACTACGAGAAATAACAGCATGAGCCTTAAGGAATTCAAGTGATGAAGTAGCACGCATTTCACTAGATATAACACTATAAAGATAATTTTCCACTTTTATTTCATTTATAGCATATATACTGCTATTACCCACTACCAAACGCAAACTACCTTTAAAAGTTTGATCTTCTTTACGCTGCCAATGAAAATTCAGCCCTATTACTACATCTTGCAATGTAAATATAGAACTTTCTTTAATTGGTACGAATAATAATTCTGAATAAAAAACATCTTCTAAACAAATTTTATCATCTACAAGCTCTGCTACATAAGTACCAGAAACCTTTTTACTTCCATTTAACATAAAATCATTAGTTAGAGAAAAAGTAATTGTCTTATTACTCAATATACCAACAGTTACAATAGGTTCTTCTGAATATATCATAATCGCTATATAATTATTTTTTTAGTTGACTAAGTACTTTTTCTACATCTTCTGGTGCTAAAGTTACTTCCTTTAGAATAGAAACAGCTTGTAAAGGGGTAATGGTATCAAAATCTTCCTTACGCGGCAAAATTATAAGTCCGCCCATATCTATAGCGCCTGGACTCACTAAACATTGTTCTGTATATTTTCCATAATAACAATTTGGCCGATGTTTAAGACGAGGGAATATCAAAGTAACAAAAAAATCCTCCTCTTTCCAAGACATAATATTCATCATTGGCTCTACATTGCTTTTTGGTAAAGGAAGCTCTTTATATATTCTATTAAACAAAAAAACAATACTATTTATATCCAAACCAGTTATAGCTATAAGTGGGCAAACATAATCTTTTACATACAATACTTTCGCATCTTCTCTAAAAAGAACTTCTTCTGAAGTTTTAGCCAATGCGTTCCAATTTTCATACACAGGTAACATTATCTTAGGCACTGCTTGAAAATGTAAGTGATCAGGAGCACTCGCTCCACAAAATGGACCATTATAAAAAACAATTTCTTCAGCATATTCTTCTACAAATTGAAGCATTTCTATAAAACTGTTCTTTATTTGTTGTGGCTCATGTCTTATAGAAGGTATTGTAAAATGTTTTGGAAGAATAGGAAAAGGATTAATCAAAATATCAAAATGACTATTAAAAGACTTTACTATTTGCTCTTTAGGTCTATTTACAGCACACAAAAAGCAAGGTCGTTTTTCTATAATAAGCCTATCAATTTTAGCTCCCGTACTTATCATACGCGAAGGATTAAATTGCGCTTTTAGTTTTCCTAAAGACCTTATCCTTATATGCTGTAAATCATTAAAACGTTGTTTAACATCTTGCCATAAAACTAATTGCTCTTCATAAAAACAAGTTAAATCACTCATAAATATTACTTTTCCTCCATATTTTTTAATAAACGAGCCTTTAATTCTATAGTACGAATACGATCCTTATAAAGATTATTAACATTCTGTTTGTCAATACTTAATGAGGAATCACTATTACCTATCCAACGACGACAAAGATATAATTCTTCGTATATGCGTGCAATACGATATTCACGACTAATAGCTAATTCCATCGCATAATCTTCGCCATAACTAGTATTAGGGAATTTTAGTTTACGTGCAATAGGAGTAAAAAACGCACGAGGTGCACCTAACCCATTTATACGTAAAGCATTATTACATCCATTATTTTCGGTCCATTCTCTATGATCAATTAATCCTGGAGGTATAGTATTAAGCTGAAAATCACACATTCGATAAGAGCCTATAAGCATAGCAGCCCTTTGAGTATAAAACTGATCTATAATGTACTGCAAGACATTATCTCCTGAGTAAAGATCATCACTATCTAACTGAACTGCAAACTTCCCACATAAAGGACTTTCTAAAGCATAATTCCAACATCCCCCTATACCTAAATCATATCTTTCAGGTATTAGATGTACAATACGATTATCTTGTTTTGCAAATTGTTCTATAGCCATAGTAGTACCATCATTAGAATGGTTATCTACTATAATAACATTAAATTTAAAATTAGCTTTTTGTGTAATTACAGAATTGATAGCGTCCGTAATTGTTTTTACACGATTAAAAACTGGAATTATAACAGAAGCTTCTACAGGAAAAGTATAACCTTCTAAAACCGGTGTTTTATATTTTGTAACATCTATCCACCCACCTATTTTACGAAGATGTTCTGTAAAAACCTTTTCCATTTCTATCTGTACATCGCGATTAGAAGGATTTACATAATCAAATTGCTTTTCGCCACTGTTCCGCAAATCTATATTCGTTTCATTATATAGATATTCATTAAGATGAAAAAGTTCACCTTGCCGACTCAAAAACAATCGCAAACTATACCAACCTGCATATTTATAATTTGTAGAATCTTCCTCTGCCCATAACTTCAATGTAGATGTTTTTATAAGTACTACAGAACCAAAATCGAAATCATTACGTAAACTACCAAATTGATAATCAATAACAGGATGCTGTGTAATATTACCTTCTAATACAGAATAATAATCACTATATACCATTTCTGCATTTGTATATATAGCTACAGAAAGTAATCTTTTTATAGAATTTTCCCCAAATGTTAAGTTAGCTTTATTAAAACAAAATAAAGTATACTCACTATTAGTTTTTTCTGCTAATAACTTTATAGTAGACGTCGAAAATATATTATCTATATATATTGCATTAGTATTAGCTAACAATGCTGGCTGCAATTTAATATCTTTAGAATAAAAAATATTCACTTCATTTACCTCATCACAACCAGATATATCTTCTATTATTTTTTCATTATTTGCTCCTTCCAAATAAGGAAGGAAACAATCTACTTTCATATCCTTTATCATAGATTAATTTTTTTATATTACAAAAGTATATATTTTTAGTAAACAATCAAAATCTATAATAAAAGCAATTATTTAAAAATTCAGAATAAACAAATTTTACTCCCATACATAAGTTAATAAATAGTTTGACGTAGAATAATGCAAAATAGGAATACTTTTTCTTGTTCGTAAATCATAAATAACAGCAGCTTCTACATCAACACGCATATCTTGGAATCCTAAATGTAAAGATGAATGAAGTTTATACAAACTCTCTTTAGCACACCATACATATAAAATATCATTTGTTTTAATATAAGGCTCGTCATCACGTAAAAATCTTTTAGCCACCCTGCAAACCCTATCACTTTTATATTCTATATCAATACCAACATTATGTTTTTCAGATAATATCACAGTTGCCCATCCTTGTGTATGAGATATACTTATATTATATCCTTCTATAAATGGTTTTCCATCTTTATTATGCATTACATTTACTCTCTTTTGTAAAATAATTTGCAATAAAGATAAGACTGTTGCAACCTCTGCTTCATGCCCTCTACCATTTATAGGAAGAATACCTATAATTATATCTGGAATTCTTATGATTTTAACATCACTAAGACTCATTTTCTATTGAATGTATAGTAACCTTTATCTTACTTATTCGCCTTCCATCAAGTTCAAGCACCTCAAATAAATAATTTCTATAAGTCAACTTTTCATGTACGAGAGGGAAATTCCCCTTCAATTCAAGAAGTAACCCGGCTAAAGAATCAGCCTCTCCTTCTATCTCTGCAAACTCTTCATCATCAACTTTTATAATTTTAGTGAAATCACTTAATAAGGTTTTACCCTCAAAAATATAAGTATTTGCATTAAGGCGTGTATAAGTTTTCTCATCTTCATCAAATTCGTCATTGATCTCTCCTACTATTTCTTCTAAGATATCCTCTAAAGTAATTATCCCACTAGTACCTCCAAACTCATCTACCACCGTAGCTATATGTACTTTATTTGACTGAAAATCGCGCAAGAGATCATCTATCTTCTTTGTTTCAGGTACAAAATAAGGGGGTCTTATCAAGCTCTGCCATCTAAAAGTATTGCCTTTTGATAAATGAGGTAATAAATCCTTAATATATAAAATACCTCTAATGTTATCTATACTATCTTGAAAAACAGGGATTCTGGAATAATTATTATCTACTATACTCTGCAAAACAAATACATAAGTACTACTAATATCTAAAGCAACTATATCTTGCCTACTTGTCATTATCTCTTTTGCTGTTTCATCACCAAAACGAATAATTCCACGAAGCATACTTTGTTCATCTTTAAGATCGTTCTTATCCGTTAGTTTCAGAGCTTGTTCAAGTTCGTCCATAGATAACAGATAACTTTCCTTATGAATTACTCTACCTGCAAAAGTTCCACTTTTAAGAAGGAAATATACCAAAGGACGAAAACACTGACGAAGTAATATCAATATACTCGCACTACGTCGACAAAAAGCCAAAGGATTGATTCTTGTATACATTTTGGGCATTATTTCACCAAAAAGCAATAATATAAAAGTTAGTAATACTGTAATACAAAGCATCTCTATCCATTCTGCTTTAAAAGTAACTAGCTTACTAAATATATAATTACATAACAATATTATTGTTACATTAACCAAAGTGTTAAGTATTAATATAGTTGCTAAAGTACGCTCACTATCATTTCTTAGATTGTTTACTTTAACATCTACTGCCGACTTTTCTAAATCTATCTTATCTAAATCCCTGGGAGTTAAACTAAAAAAAGCTATTTCAGACCCGCTGGCAAAACCTGAACAAAACAATAGAGCTATAGTTATAAATAAAGCTATACTAGTACTTAGCTCTAAATTATGAATTTCAATATACGAAGAAATACCTAATAATAGACCTATCATTAAAAGGGTAGTTTAGATTTGTCCTCATCTGCATAAGAACCATCAGCGGGAGCATTTGTTTTTACAACTTCATCAACCATCTTACGAGGTGCTGCTAACCATTCTAAGTTCTCTGCATAAATCTCTGTAATAACACGTCGTACACCTTTCTTATCATCATAAGAACGATTACGTATTCTTCCTTCTACAAATATTTTATCGCCTTTATGAATATATTTTTCAGCATATTTAGCCAAATGTTTGAATAAAATAATATTATGCCAATCTGTACGATTAGGTACTTGCGTTCCATTAGGCAAAACATAACCCCTCTCTGTAGTTGCTAAAGTAAAAGACGCTACACACTCATCTGCATCAAAATAACGTATTTCAGGATCTTTACCAACATTACCTATTAACATTACTTTATTCATTACACATAAACAGATAAAACAAAACCTAAAAATATTTTTATAAATTTATTTCCAAAGACCTAAATACTTAAACCTAAAATTCTTACCCTTAGCAGATGGGAACTGACTACGGTCATCTACTCGAGTTTTTAGATAATCTACCAATCGCTGATAACAATCCCATCCTGAAAGAGCTTTACAACGAGCAATAAACGTAGTATCACGATACTCATGTTTACCTGAAGAAGGTATCATTACTACACGTTTAAAAGTAAGCTCACCTTCATACCAACCTTCTCTATTTAAAGTCAAATTTTGTACAGCACTTTCTTTTTTCTGATTTGACGACGCAGATATAGACCGTACTGCCTTCTTATTTTTAAAATCCTCCATTGTTTCAGCTTCTGTTTTTATTACTATAAAATAAACACGTGGCCTTACCTTATAGCGCTTTGGATAAAATATGTCATTAGAAGCATAACCCCTAATGTCCGCCTCTAAATCTCTTGTTATCTGTATCTCTGGGATTGAACTTAAGAAATCTAATGCCTCATCCGCATTATGTACTAAAACTTCACTATCAAAATATCGGATGTATAAATTCATGTGGATAATGCTTTATTTGCTACAAAAAAAAGAGCGGCAAACGAGACTCGAACTCGCGACCCCGACCTTGGCAAGGTCGTGCTCTACCAACTGAGCTATTGCCGCAATTATATATAATAAATAGTAAGTAGTTACAAACTTACTCACGTGAAGAGGAGGAGACTCGAACTCCCACGAAACAATTTTCACTACCCCCTCAAAGTAGCGCGTCTACCATTCCGCCACCTCTCCAATATATAAATATTGTACCATTTGATACATCATATCATAAGTTCTGTGCCCAGAACAGGACTCGAACCTGCACGTTATAAACACACGCACCTGAAACGTGCGCGTCTACCATTCCGCCACCTGGGCTTACTACAAGATTCTAAGAACTTATTTGTGTTTCAATAAAAAAAGAGCGGCAAACGAGACTCGAACTCGCGACCCCGACCTTGGCAAGGTCGTGCTCTACCAACTGAGCTATTG
>NZ_JBWPJP010000029.1:0-31968 GCF_056583855.1 Prevotella sp. C0209C1
ATGCAAAGATAACAAATACTTATGAAATTATGTGCCTGAGAGGAGAGGGCTTGCAACTGGGTTTTACGACTGACCCTGAAAAAAGATAACTTTGGCATCAGTATTCTATCACTTAATGTAGTTTAGAAAATCAGCGTATAAAACAAAAAAGGCTTTTAATAATTAAAAGCCTTGTATGATACTACTTAGGTGTTACATGTGTTTATATCGCTCCTAAGCGTTAAAAAAGAAAGTGATTCTGGCGGGATTCAAACCCACAACCTCTTGATCCGTAGTCAAGTGCTCTATTCAGTTGAGCTACAGAACCTACTTGAGAAATAAAAGAAAAACGCGTTGTTTCTTTATTTCGCTTGCAAAGGTATAGCTTTTTTACAAGACTGCCAAACTTTTTCCTTATTTTTTTTCATCCTCACTTGTTAGCGTGGGCAATGAAACCCCATAAAACACTGCTAAGAAACGGATTATACATACAGATAAGAATGCTATAATAGTAGTAATAGCCAAATTAACACCTATTTCATAAAGTAGCCAATATATACACCCTCCTGCAACACTTGCCATAGCATATATTTCTTTTCGAAAAATCACAGGTAAGTTATTAAGCAGAACATCACGAATAACACCACCTGCAACGCCTGTCATACACCCCATTGTGATTGCAACCCAAAAAGGGTATCCCATAGCTAACGTTTTTTGCATACCAGCCAAAGTAAAAAGTGCAAGCCCTAAGGTATCGAACACAAACCATGCGTTATTAAGACGATGGATCAGGCGATGAAAAAGAATAACAAACACAAGGGCAAGCCCTGTACATAGAAGATACTCTTCATTCTGCATCCAAAACGGTGTTACCCCTAACATCAAATCGCGTATAGTTCCACCACCTATGGCAACAGCTACCCCACAAACATACCCCCCAAACCAATCAAAATGTTTTGCAGCAGCATGACGTATTCCTGATATAGCGAACGCAAAAGTACCTAAAAACTCTAATAAATGTTGTAGAGTGGCTACCAAGTGCTGATCGTTGTATATTATCATGATTTTAAGAAGATATGTTACACTTACTTGTTAATTATATTTTGAGGTTTTCCTTCAAGATATTTTCTTATATTTTCTACAGCTATTTTCATAAGGCGGCTGCGAGCTTCTAAAGTAGCCCATGCTATATGTGGCGTTATATAAGCGTGTGGGGCTTTTATTAACCTGTTGTTAGCCTCTGGGGGCTCTTGTGTCATAACATCTGCACAGTAAGCTCTAAGATGCTGGCTTTCAAGCGCATTAGCTACAGCATCTTCGTCTATAAGTCCGCCTCTGCCAGTGTTTATAAGAATAGTACCTTGATGCATCATTGCAAGAGTTTCGGCATTTATCATCTTATAAGTAGAATCGTTTAATGGACAATGAAGCGTAACAACATCAGACGTAGCAAACAGTCCTTCTAATGTAGTTTTACGAATGTTATCAGGCAGCAGACTGCTTGGCTTGCTTGTAAACGCATTAACGTCCATACCAAACGCATGTGCTATTTCAGCCACTTTTTTACCAATATTTCCTAAACCAACAATACCTAAAGTCTTATTAGAAAGCTCCATAAGAGGAGTGTCCCAATAACAAAAGTCCTTTTTACTACTCCACTTTCCAAGCCTTGTTTCAGAAGAATAATAATCTGGCATCATTGCTATGTTAAGTAAATGAGCAAATACCATCTGTGCTACACTGTCTGTACTATAAGCAGGAATGTTACAAACGGTAATGCCTCGCTCCTTGCATGCTTCTATATCTATATTATTGTAGCCAGTAGCCATCTCTCCTATATATTTAAGATTTGGGAGTGAAGCTATAATCTCTCTATTAATGCTTACTTTATTAGTTAATATTATATCAGCATCTTTTGCTCTACATATAACTTCTTTTGGTGTAGAACGCTGATAAATGGTTAAGTTACCAAACTGTTTTATCTCTTCCCATGACAAATCACCAGGATTGACAGTAAAACAATCTAATGCTACTATATTGATGTTTTTATTATTCATTGTTTTTTATGTTTTTATTAGAAATAAATTTTTTAAAGTTTACCTATTTTTCAAAATCATTTAAATTGTCTTAAAGCTCCTATAAGCTCATTATTTTCGCTCTTAGTTCCTATAGTTATACGTAAAGAGTTAGTACATTGCTTTTCCATATATACAACTATACCTTTAGAAAGAAGAAAACTATAGACAGACTCTGCATTATCAACCTTTGCTAAAAAGAAATTCGCATCAGAAGGATATACTCTCTCGCAAAAAGGCAACTCTGCAAAAGATCTCATCACCCTATTACGCTCTAAAAGTAATATTTTTAACCAATCTTCAATATCAAAACGACGAGATAAGATTTCCAACGCCTTATTCTGCGTTAACATACTTATATTGTATGGCAACTTTATCTTATTAAACAAACTTATTATGTTCTCATTAGCGAACGCCATACCTAAACTTATACCTGCACAGCCCCATACGTTAGAAAACGTATTTAAAACTATCAAGTTTGGGTACTCTTCCAACCTATGTCTGAACACTGGGTATTTAGAAAAATCAGAGTAAGCCTCATCAATAACAACAATGCCCTTAAACACAGCCAAGAGCTGTTCTATCTCCTCTATTATCAGATTATTACCTGTGGGATTATTAGGAGAACATAACCAAATAATTTTTGTGTTTTTATCGCATACTTTCAATAACTTATTAGCAGATAATAGGTAATTATTTTCAAGCGGCACTGCTCTATATTCTACATTGTTTATAGCTGCACGCTCTTTATACATAATATATGTAGGAGCTATTGAAACAACATTATCTATATTTGGCTCACAAAAAAGACGATAACACAGATCTATGGCCTCATCTTCTCCGTTTGTAAGTAATATTTTTTCTACCGGGACTGCTTTTATCTTTGATATTTCAACTTTTAATCTTGCTTGTAAAGGGTCAGGATAACGATTATATGGCTTATTATAAGGACTTTCATTAGAATTGAGAAGAATATGTTTAGAATGTCCTAAAAGATGATTATATAGAGGCGTTATTTCGCTTCTAAGTTTCAATATATGCGTGCGAACGATTTCCTGCAATTGTTTCATTATTATAAACCTTTTAAAGTGTTTAATTTCTATTGCGTCTAAATTCTGCACATATAATAGCAGTAGCAACAGCAACGTTAAGCGATTCTGCTGAAGATTCCTTTAAAGAATAATTAGGAATATAAAGGCTCTTATTCACTTTTTGCCTTAACTCCTCTGATATACCTTTACCCTCGTTCCCCATTACTATGATTCCGTTTTGTGAAAGCTTTTGATTATAAATATTACAGCCTGTAAGCAGGGTAGTATAAATAGGGCAATCATTAGGCACTTTATCGATAAAAGCAGGCAAGTTAATATAATAAATATTTACCCGTGCTATACTTCCCATTGTAGCTTGCACCACCTTTGGGCTCCAACAATCGACAGTATCTATAGAACAATAAATGTTTTCTATACCAAACCAATCGGCTATACGAATAATTGTTCCCATATTACCGGGATCTTGAATACCATCTAAAGCCAAAGACAATTTTTGTGTAGAGAACAAGCCTAACACATCATTTAAAGAATAATGATTCTGCCTCAACTTAAAAACGCCTAACTTTGATTGAGGATGCTGTAAAAATGATATTTTTTTTATATCCTCAATATCTTCAAAAATATCTTCAGCTTCAAATCCTGCTTGTAACAAATCGTCTACTACCTTTGGACCTTCAGCTATAAAAAGACATGATTTTTCTCGTCCTTTCTTAGTTCCAAGCGAACTATAAATCTTTATTTTATTTTTTGAAACCACATGGCAAATATACAAAAAAATATCCGCTTGCTTAAAATACATCTTGTTTTTTTACTATCTTTGTGCAAATTATGTATAGATATATAATGTTGACAGTAAATAAATGCAGCAAATTTCATCTACTCTTTGCTGTCTTAATAACTTTTTTCTTAGAAGGTTGTTCTTCAGATAAGTTTGTACCAAACAATGATTATTTATTAGACAAGGTTAAGCTAAGGTCAGATGTTAAAACACTTGACACGAGCTTGTTAGAACAATATATCCTGCAAAAAGGTAATTCTAAATGGTTTTCTTTATTTAAAGTACCTTTAAAAACCTATTCTTTATCAGGTAAAGATACTACCAAATGGATTAATCGCACTTTAAAGAAGATAGGAGAAAAACCTGTTTTATACGATTCGCTTCAAGCAAAATTATCTATTAAGGACCTTATAAAAGCCATGCAAAACATGGGCTACATAAATGCTAAAGTAACTTTTAATAAGCATATAAGAGGTAAAAAGCTCACTGCCATTTACAACTTATCACCGGGAGAGCCTTATATGATAAATAACTTTTCTTACGATATTCAAGATTCTATAATAGCTAAAATATTATCATCTCACTTAAATAAAAGCTTTTATAAAAACAGTCGTATGCCTTTTACTGTATCTTCGCTTGATGCGGAACGTAAACGGCTAACACAAATATTAAACGACTCTGGGTTTTACCATTTTCATAAAGAATTTATTTACTACACTGCCGACTCTATAAGTAAAACAAAACTTATTAATATAACCCTTCATCTAATGCCATATTACGATAATAACTATAAAAAAACATCAATACACCCACGTTATATTATTAATAATATTAATATTATTCCAGCAGATTCTAATGGGATTAATTTGCGAAGAGGTGTACTTGCGGATAATATTCTGTTTGAAAAAGGTAAATATTTTTCTGCTTCTGATTTACAAAAGACATATAATAATTTTGCCCGTCTTGGCTCTATACGATATACAAATATAAATTTTAAAGAAAGTCCACATATTGATAGTTTAGTTATAGGCAAAAAGTTTTTATATAAAACATCTAACATTCGCTACTTAGACGCTGATATACAAATATTAAATAACAAGCCTAATACTATTTCTCTCCAACCTGAAGGTACAAATACTGCGGGCGACTTAGGAGCTGCTGCTACATTATCATACCAAAACAGAAACTTGTTTAAAGGTAGCGAAAAGCTTGAAATAGAATTGCGTGGTGCTTTTGAAGCTATTAAAGGATTAGAGGGCTATTCTGATAAAAACTATGAAGATTACAGCATTAAAGGAAGTATGCTTTTTCCTCGCCTATTAGCTCCTTTTACAAGTAAGAGCTTTCGACGAAAAAGTAGTGCAACTACAGAGTTTATTATAAGCTGGGATTTTCAGAACCGTCCAGAATTTCATCGTCGAGTCTTCTCATCAGGATTAAAATATAACTGGTCTACCATTACAAAACAACTATCTTACAACCTTGACGTCTTTAAGTTGAGCTATGTATATATGCCGTGGATTAGCAAAACTTTCAAACAAGACTATCTCTATAATATTTCTAATCGTAATGCTATCTTAAAATATAATTATAGAGATTTATTTATAATGAGCTCAGGAATAGATATAAATTATAAAACACTGATACATTCTTTAAAAGCGAGAATAGAAACGGCAGGCAACCTGTTAGACGCTGTAAGCGGTATATTCAATTTCCAACGTAACAATGATGGACAAAAGAAATTTATAAAAATAGCGTATGCACAATATGTAAAGTTCGACCTTGACTATACTTACCTTTATTTATTTGATAAAAACAATTCTTTAGCACTACATGCTGATCTTGGTATTGCTTATCCATATAGTAATAGTAAAATACTACCTTTTGAAAAACGTTATTTTGCAGGAGGTGCAAACTCTGTGCGTGGATGGAGCGTAAGAGAATTAGGACCAGGAAACTTTAAAAAATCAGATGGGCGTATTGACTTCATCAATCAGACAGGAGACATAAAATTAGACCTTAATGCCGAATATCGCACACACTTATTATGGAAATTAGATGGTGCTGCATTCATTGACGCGGGAAATATATGGACTATCAGAAATTATAAAGAACAAAATGGTGGGCAATTTGAAATTAATAAATTTTACAAACAAATAGCTGTTAGCTATGGGCTAGGCATACGTTTTAATTTCAATTTTTTTATTCTTCGCTTAGATGCAGGTATGAAAGCTATTAACCCTGCTTACAACACATTATCAGAACATTATGCTCTTTGGCACCCTATATTAAAAAGAGATCTAACCTTTCATTTTGCAGTAGGATTACCTTTTTAGAAAAACATTCAATATTTTTTATATAAAAAAAAGAGAAACTTACATAAGTTTCTCTTTTGTACACCCTTAGGGATTCGAACCCTAGACCCACTGATTAAGAGTCAGTTGCTCTACCAACTGAGCTAAGGGTGCAAAAACAAAAAGTATCTATACCTGAGCAAAAAATGTACACCCTTAGGGATTCGAACCCTAGACCCACTGATTAAGAGTCAGTTGCTCTACCAACTGAGCTAAGGGTGCTTTTTGCTTTTGCGAATGCAAAGGTACTACAATACTATTAAACCTCCAAAATTTTTCTTATTTTTTTATGATAACAGATTCAACTTCAAAATGCAACTACGCTTATAACCGTAAGGAAAATAATTTCACTTAAGAACTCTAAGTCCCAACTATATCCCTTTGGTATTAAATTTATCTTATATTAATATTCTTTAATTTGCTTACCATTAGAAACTACTTTTTATAAAGCTGTCAGATCCTCTTTGGTAAAAGTAATTAGTATAACGGTTGTCCTCAACGATGTGATAGCTTGAAAATATATGTTTTTCACAAGTGAAAGAGAACTTTGTTTATAGTTTATCTTTATTCTATTAACTTATATTTAGTTTTCATTATATAGAGAAACCATAAAAAAGATAACTAAAATAATCTATTACCCTTTCTTTTTCTTATCTTTGCATTACAATATATAAATTAGAAAATAAATGAAACCAACATTATTACTTTTAGCTGCAGGAATGGGCAGCCGTTACGGAGGGTTAAAACAGCTTGACGGTTTAGGTCCAAATGGTGAGACAATAATGGATTATTCTATTTATGATGCTATTCAAGCTGGTTTCGGCAAGATAGTTTTCGTAATCCGAAAAGATTTTGAAGACCAATTCCGTAAAAAAGTTTTATCTAAGTATGAAGATCATATTCCTACAGAAATAGTCTTCCAAAGTATAGATAATCTGCCTGAAGGATATTCTGTACCAGAAGGTAGAGAAAAGCCTTGGGGTACTAACCATGCTGTACTTATGGCTAAAAATGTTATTAAAGAGCCTTTTTGCGTTATCAACTGTGATGATTTTTATAACAGAGATAGCTTTAGAGTTATTGGAAACTTTTTAGCAAATCTTCCAAATAATTCTAAAAACAAATATGCTATGGTAGGGTTTCGCGTAGGCAATACTTTAAGTGAAAATGGAACTGTATCACGAGGCATTTGCACAACTAACACAGAAAAGCTCCTTGTTGACGTGGTAGAGCGTACAAAAATAGAACGTCGAGAAGGGAAAGTTCAATATATTGACGACGAAGGGAAATGGGTTGTTACAGATGACGATACTCCTGTTTCAATGAATGTATGGGGATTTACTCCTGATTATTTTGAATATAGTGAAAGCTATTTTAAAGATTTTTTAAATGACCCCAAAAATTTAGAAAACAAAAAATCTGAGTTTTTTATTCCTCTAATGGTTAACAAACTTATAAAAGATGGCACTGCAACAGTAAAAGTTCTTGATACTACAAGTTCTTGGTTTGGTGTAACCTACCCTGAAGACCGTGAAAATGTTGTAACAAAAATACAATCTTTAGTAAAAGCAGGCATCTATCCTAATAAGCTATTTTAATTATAATCATGAACTTTAAAACATATAAGAAAATCATGATAGCATTTTATTTATCTATTTAATATAAGATGTTTGAATTATTAAATAAACAAGAGATTTCTCTTTTAAAAGAAGTTCTCTCTAAAAAAAACAACATTGTTATCTGTGCTCATAAATCTCCCGATGGCGATGCCATAGGTTCTACTCTTGCATGGAAAAACTTTTTGGAACAGCATGGGAAGCAAAATGTAAAAGTTTGCTACCCTGATGCTGCGCCCGACTTTCTGCACTGGCTTCCTGGCTTTAACGATACTCTACGCTATGATAAGCAGGCTGTACTAATGAAAGAAGCTTTTAACAAATCAGATCTTGTTTTCTACCTCGATTTTGGACAGAGCTCACGCACAGACGAAATGCAGGCAATATTAGAATCTTGCCAAGCTCCTATCATACTCATAGATCATCATTTACATCCACAAGGTAATTATCTTATTAAAGCCTCGTTTACACACCTATCTAGTACATCTGAGATAATATTCAATCTTATCTGCCAATTAGGCGGTTATGAGGCTATGACTAAAGCATGTGCAGAATGTATATATTGTGGCATGATGACCGATACTGGAGGCTTTACGTATAACTCTAATCGTCCAGAAATATTCACTATAATAAGTATGCTTCTACAAAAGGGCATAGATAAAGATGAGATATATAATAAAGTATTTCATAATTATTCAGAGCAAGCTCTGCGTCTACGCTCTCATATCATTTTAAATAAAATGAATTATATAGAAAATTTGCATGCCAGCTATTTTACAGTAACAAAAGGTGATCTTCAAAGGTTTCGTTTTACAAAAGGCGATTTAGAGGGAGTCGTTAATATCCCTCAGCTAATAAAAGGACTTAAAATAAGCATTTCATTACGTGAAGATACAGAAAAATCAAACCTTGTGCTTGTAAGTCTTCGATCATCAAACGGATTTCATTGCCAACCTATGGCTACTAAATTTTTTAATGGTGGGGGACATGCTGATGCAGCTGGAGGCAAACTTCATTGCTCTATAGAAGAAGCTGAACAAATAACAATAAAAGCCCTCCTTTTCTATAAAGATGAATTGCAAAACCCATAAATATTTAAAAGTCTTTAGATGGGTGTATAAGCCGCAAATAACTATATCTTAGCTTGTGAACATAAAATATTCAACAGCTACAGCACAGCTTTAATACTCACGGCAATACTAAAGCTGTAATATTTATTTTAATAACTTATACCAGATACTAATATTTGATAATTTTTTTTACGAACAATATCCATAATTACAAAAAGATCATAAAGCCACCAAATACCAAAACCTCCACATGTGATAAATTTTAATATGCCTAACCCTATATCGCCGGTATAAAAACGATCTACTCCAAAAGTTCCAACAAAAATAGAAATTAATAAAGCTGTCATGGGATCTTTAAAAGAAGCAAAACGCATCTGGACAATTTGAGTATCCATATCTATAAGCATATTTTGAAGATAGGGCAAACTTTCTCTTGGCAGCTTATCACTATTAAATAAAATGAGTTGTTCTATAAGATTTTTATCCATTTCTATATATATTAAATATGTAAAATATTCCTAATTATAAACCATGCAAAAAAACTAATAACGTAAAACCATACAGCATGTCTATTCTCTATTATATAACCAAGTCGTTTCTTATATTTACCTTCTTTCATAACCCAACAGATTATAAACAGCGACATGTATGGCAAAGTATAAGCCAGATAGTAATTATAAGCAAAGGCTTTCATAATATTGCCATGTAATAACGCATGAAAAAAACGCTGTATACCACAAGCAGGACAATTAAAGCCAGTAAGCAATTTGACAGGACATTTGGGAGTAAACCAATAACTAACAGGATTTACAAGAAACAAATATCCTCCTATAACTGCAAATATAACACAAATAAAGACTAAACGCTTATACTTAAAAATCAAATTTGTTATCTATTTAATAAAAATATACTTGCATAAATAATTTGACAAATCAAACCTACAATTATACCTATTACACTCCATTTCTTTGCATCGTTGGCATATCTCTCTGCTGCTTCATATTGCCCCAAAGAAAAACAAGTATTAACCTTGTTTGAAAGAATGATTGCATAAATACCCAATGGTAAGCAGCAGCATGCTGTTGTAAAAATAGCTAAAGCTAAATTATTTTTGGGAGGAATACTATTTGCAGAGTTATCATTCAAAGATGTTCCCATAAACTCTTGCTTATTATCAAAACTATAATCCATTGAATTTTATTTTTAAAAGTAATTATTTGCAAAAATAATTACTTTTATAACAATCAGCAAACAAAATGAGATATTTTTTATAGAATCTTCCTAAACACTTTCTAAAGTTTAATTAACCTAGAACCATCGTCCTCTTCTTCTATAACAACTTTTATAACATTATCTGGTAAAAGATCTTCTATAAGCTCTGGCCACTCTAAGAAACAAAGATTACCACTATCAAAATAATCAGAATACCCCATATCATAAACCTCTTCAAGCTTCTTTATTCTATAAAAATCGAAATGATATATAGGTAATCCCTTCCCATCAGTATATTCATTAACTATCGCAAAAGTGGGCGATGTTATAACATCTTTTACCCCAAGCTCTTCACAAACAGCTTTAATAAAGGTAGTCTTTCCTGCCCCCATTCTACCATAAAAAGCAAAAACATTATTGCTGCCAATAGTATTAATAAATTTCTTTGCAGCTTCATTAATCTCTTCTAAACTATTAACTTTTATTTCCATTTTCTTTTCTATAATTTATTACATTTTCTTACTATAAATAGTGATATTCCATACAGATTAATTAACCCATAACCTTACTACTTTTACATTATACTAATTATATATATATTATTACTTTGATCATTCATCAATAAGTGCTATAAGCTCATCTTTTATTTGATCTGGCACATTAATACCTCGTATCATTAAGCTCCTACTCCACCCCTTAACCTCATAAGGCTTCATTGTATATAAGACATAAGCAAACTCATCTGCCTCATCAGAGGTATAACTATCAGAAGACCTCCCTATAAACCTATCCAGCTCTTCATCGTCATAATATTCAGCCTCATTTATAGCAGCCTTCATGACGCATACTTGTTCACAACTACCATCTGTAGCCATACACGTAGAGCAGTCTTGTGGAATATTACGTATAACTTTATGCTCACTACCATACTTATTAGCAATACGTGTAAATATACCAGCTATTAAGCCCAATACTATTAAAGACACTATACCTATTATTACTATATTCATCTTAACATCTTTCTTCTACTTTAAAACCCGCTTCTTTAAGATCTTTCCAAAACAACGGATATGACTTCGTAACAACATTAGGATCGCTTATGATTATTCTTCCTAACCTCAAGGCTAATGGTGCAAAAGCCATAGCAATACGATGATCTCCATAAGTATTTATTATAGGCTCAGATTCTATACCACAGCGTTTACCGTCCCATCGCAATTCATCATCGTTATTATTATATAAAACATATCCTAATTTTCGCATTTCACACTTCATAGCCTCTATACGATCAGTCTCTTTTATCTTTAAGCTCGCTAAACCTGTAAAATGAAAGGACATATTCAGCAATGGGCACAAGGCTATAAAAGTAGGAGCAATATCTGGCTGATTTATAAAATTATAGTCTAAATGCTTTAACATACAGGTATGTTTAGACAATTTTACTACAGGAAGTGAATCATTTTTCTTTCTTTCAAAAAAAGTCTTAACTCCTAATAACGAAAAAATATAACGTAATGCAGAATCGCCCTGCCGCGAACAATCCATCAGACCTGGCAATAATAGCTCTACATTGTTACTTTTATGCAAAGCAATCATCTCATACCAATAGCTTGATGCGCTCCAATCATTTTCCACATAATAATGTCGTGCCTTATACTGCTGAACTGGCACTGTTATAGTATCGACATCTGTCCACTCTGCCTTAACACCATATTCATGCATAACATGTAATGTTAAGTCTATATAAGGTCTGGATATGATATTATTTTTTAAATGCAACTCCAACCCTTCTTCAAAAACTGGAGCCACCATTAATAAAGCAGATATATATTGTGAACTTATATTCCCTGCCATTTCAATGTGTCCTCCTTTTAATTTTTTACCTATTATACGAAGTGGAGGAAATCCTTCTTCTTCTTCATAAGTAATATTAGCTCCAATACTTCTCAAAGCATCTACAAGAACTCCTATTGGTCTATGTTTCATTCTCTCATTTCCAGTTATAACATGTTCCCCTTCAGTAACACTTAATAAAGCCGTCATAAAGCGCATAGCTGTACCTGCAGCATCTACATTTATCTGATATGGCATATTTTTTAAAGCATCAATTATAACTTTCGTGTCATCACAATCAGAAAGATTGTCTGGAATTATTATGCTTTTTGATAATGCATTGATAATAAGAGAACGATTACTTACACTCTTAGATGCTGGCAAATAAATGCAAGCATTTATAGGATTTGCTGGAGAAGTGATAGTATATAGCATTATTATATCTTACTTTTTAAAAGTTTTTTACTTATCCTATAATATTATAAAATCATATTAAACGTCCTCTTTATAGAGGTATACAAAAGTAATATTTATATTTGAGCCTAAGTAAAAACGAAACAAAAAAATTTGCTAATCTCACCTTTTATCTTTAATTTTGTAACGTAAAATAATCAACGGGATGTAGTTCAGTAGGTTTAGAATGCTGGTCTGGGGGACCAGTGGTCGCAAGTTCGAGTCTTGTCATCCCGACAAAAACAAAGTTAAGCAATTGATTATTTGACACTTCCGCATGGTCGGGGGTGTTGAGGTCGGCGAAAAGTCGGTGAAGCTTGATTTTAGTTTAATACTAATTGTTCAATGGGGCATTTCAAACAAAGTTTAGAAATGCCTAAAAAAAGTTTTTCTTATCAGAGCGGAGCAACAGCTACCAATGAGATAATTGGATGGAAAACTCCGAAGTTTCATCAGGCTTCGGAGTGTTATGTTTCTCTTTCTGCCTTTGACCCTGCAAGGGGTAAGTTTCATATTAAGAAGTTTATGCTTGGTCATATTAAAGGTAAGCGTAACCAACGGGTATATGGAGAGGCACTTATCAAAAGGCTCACGGAGAAGCTGATGCAGGGATGGAATCCTTGGGTGGAGATAGAACAGCCTTTAGCATATTCTTCTTTCGATGATGTATGTAGGAAATATGAGGAATATTTATGGAAACTATTGAAAGAGCATAATATGAGAGAAGAGTCAGTGGTATCTTATATGAGTAGACTGAGGGTATTGAAGGAGTGGAAGGAAAAAGAGAAAGTAAACCTATTTTATTCTTATCAGTTTGACCATCGAATGGTGGGTCAGTTTTTGGATTATGTTTTTATAGATAGGAATAATACACTTCGTACGAGGAATAATTATTTATCTTGGTTAAAGACGTTTTGTAAGTATTTGGTGGAGCGTGGTTATGTTCCGAATGACCCTACTAAGAGTTATTCCGTGGTAAAGCGTAGGGGACAGGTAAAGAATCGTGATGTAATTCCTGATGAAGTGTTAACCATAATGCACTCTTGGTTATGGGAGCATAATAGGCATTATTTGTTGGCTTGTTATATGTTACATTATCTTTTTATTCGTCCTCGTGAGATGAGTTATATAAAGGTGGAGGACTTTAGTGTTAAACGGAAGACTTTGTTTTTACATGGTAACATTACAAAAAATCATCACGATGCAGTGCTTACAGTTCCTGATCATGTGTTACGACTGATGAATGATTTGAGAGTGTTTAATAATCCAGGAAGTTATTATTTATTTGGTGATGATTTTATGCCTGGTGCGGAGCGTAGAAACGAGAAGTGTTTTAGAGATTATTGGACTCGAGTGCTGCGTAAGGAGTTAAATCTTAGCGACCGTTATAAGTTCTATTCACTCAAAGATACTGGTATAACGAATATGCTTCGTGCGAACACGGATATTTTGACGGTGCGTGATCAGGCACGTCATTCTTCGATATTAATAACTGACATTTATACGCCAAAGGATATTAAGGAGGCTAATAAGCTGTTGTTAAATTATAAAGGAGTGCTGTAACCTTTTAATATAAAAAATAAAATGGCATATATTACCGTCCTACTGTCCATCTTTCCTACAAATTATTAAACAGAGGAATGCAGTGAGAGGGATATGGAGGGCATTTTAGTTTTGCCACCCCCAATACCAATAATGATTTTCAGCATCATAGACAAACTGATGAATATAAGCTCCTTCTAAGCGCCTATCCGTATCTCCTCTACTATAACTTAATCTATCCCCGTCAGCAGTATGAATTGTTACTGTACGAGATCTGCTTGGTACAATATAGAAAGATTGCCCATCTTCACAATCAGAAGGTAGATACCAATCTGCAGAATCTGCTCTATTTACTAAGAATGTGTCCATCTTGTCGATATAATATGTTTCACTTTCAACACGTTTAACTTTTAGCCTGAATCCTTTTATAGTGCCAGCAGATATATATATGGCAATATTGTTATTTTCAAATCCCCATCCTGACCCCTTCGAAGATAAGTATAAGGCTATGTTACTGGTGCTATCATAAAAAGGGTCGTTAGGCTTTTGAATGTTATATTCAAACCGTGCGACTCCTTTCAACAAACGTATTGCAGGTATAGCTTCTCCTAAAGCAACATACTGTCCTTTCTTAGAGTCACTCAGCCATATACTAGGAATATACCATCCTGAAAATATACTTGGTTCACCGTATAATTTATAATTCTTTATCTCAAGTCCCCCAATACGACCTTCATCCGCTTTTACCGTTCCCTCTACATTAACATTCTTAAACGTAGCATTCTCTGCATCAATAACTTGTGCCTTAACACCCTCTGCAACAATCTTCTTGGCATCAATAAAATTGGCATTAAGCTTACCATTCTCAAATAGAGATGCTTCTTTATCGTTATTGGTAACTTTCACCTTGTTACCCATTAAATTAACGCTATCAGATGTTATCTCTATCCCAGCTTTCTTTAATCCGTCTGTAACAAACAACCTAATTTTATCCGATAACATCTTAAACATAGAGTAAGCCTTACTTAGCAACGAACCATCCTCTTTCACTGCTGTATCTGATGCTATCGCTTCGACAGCCTTTTCTTGCGCTTCAAACTTAGCTTTGTACACGTGGTTAGCGTTCACATTGAAAGCTACACTGCCTACCCTTGTCTTGCCCTTGTAAATAGCCGTAATATCTACTCTACCGCTATATGCGCCCTTGGTAACGCTTGTAATAGTCAGCACACCATTAGCAAATGTAGCTGTACAATTCACAGGCGTAACATCGTACTTCTCGGCTGTTACCTCTGTCTGTCCGTCATACAAGCCCACCTTAGCCGTGTTAGCTGATAACACCTTTGTAAGAATTGCTCCGCCCTCATCGGTATCAAAGATTAGCTGACTAGGAATGACAGCTAAGGTAAGGGCGGGCGCACCGTCCTTACCGTGAATATTCTTTCTAACCGAGAATGTCTTTTGTGCTAATACCATACGCTAATCCTCCCCTCGGTTAGTTTAGTTCCACCGTGAAAGCCTGCGTACCGCTCAACAAGTCAGCGTATGCAATTGTTAGCTCATAGCGTGCTTCCTTTGCGTTGAGTGTACACTCTTTTTTACCTTGTGTTCCCCACGTGGTATCCATAGCGTTGTTGGTTGCAAATCGCCACACAAACATCTTATGCGCCTGAAGAAAATCAGCGTTCGTAACATAGGTAGCACCCTGACGGATTTTAAACCAATGTGCCAATGTGCCGCCTGTGTCCACGCTGTCGCCATTTGGCTGAAATACATCTATCTCGTAAGGGTCGCTACCGTCGTAGAGCGTGCCAATAGCAAACACTTCCTTTTGTGCTGTGGCACTACCCTCATCGGCATCTTTGATGACACACTTAAAGATACCCACATTCGTAACTGCCGAAGCAGGTACGGTGATTTCGTTAGTCGTAAAATTGGTGATGCCTTCTGCCGTGCTTGCATTCAGTTCCACCCACGAGCCATCTCTCAACATCATCCACTTGTAGGTAACATCTGTATTATCAATATCGCCACCACGCATAAGATCGCAGTGCAGCTTCAATGATGCTGTCGAATTGTCGAACGTGTCGCCTTGTGGCATATACATACTTGCAAGAATGTTCATACCCGCATTCTCCACCTTGGTAATATCAATAGAGGCGGTAATAGGTGCTGTTATCTTACTTGTTGGATCGGTATAAGTCGCTTCACAAGTGATTTTCAAACCTGTACAATCGATAAGGTTGGTAGCCAACTTCTTAGCCGAACTACTCTCAATATCCACTAGATTTGTAGCCGATGCCGTGCCGTCCTGCTTTACTACGCTCCACTTAAACCCGCTAACATTAGCGATTTGATCACCCGTAAGTCCACTTACCAGCAACATCGGTGTAATGGTAAGGTTCTGCTTTGTATAGTCGGGCGCAAAACTCTTTGTGTCACGCGAATAAATCTGTGTTAAAGCCTTATCCACTTTTAGCGTAAAGGTGAGTGTCTTACCATTGATAATCTTTTTGACCGTAAAGGTCTTTTGTGCTAATACATTTGTCATTGTTTCTATTTTTTTTTAAATTAAAAAGTTCTACTTGCTAATACATCATTGCCGTCGGCACTCAAAAACGCACAGATAAACGAGGTATCTCCCTTTAAGTCATCATAAGTTACCAATAGCGTATTACCTATATTCTCGTGCGCCCCATTCCAAGCCGTATCACCAGCCGAATACTCGCTTACCCTCGTCCAACGAAAGCGAGTAGTGGGCAGCGTGTCTGTCGTCTCAATATCATTCTCCCATACGTGCAGCTCAAAGGTAGCCCTCCAATCCGTCTGTCCCTCCGTAAAAGCAGCACTACCAGCCGAGGAGAAACCCTCCACCCTTAGCCCACTGCCACCCTTAGCAGCATAGATACCCCATGCCGCAGATTGATCGTTAGGTTCATCAGTTGTATCCATGAGACATATCCTTGTACTTCCGTTATAGGTATAAGTCTCATATCGGTGTGCTTTCGTTCCAGGCTTCCAATCGCCCATATATAGCACATTAGGCACTTCCGCACCACTCTCGCTAATCCATTTCAAGCTATTAGAGCGTAATAACACTTGCCCCGCACTTAGATAAAATACGGCATTATCGGCAATGGAGTAATTGAAACTATAGATAGCCCTATATCCCGCATTGACGGGAGAACCACCGCTAATGGTCTGCATAATCACATTCATACGATTGGCAGTAGTAGCCGTATCTATGCCGTGTGCAAGATCCCATGCTGCATTATGTCCGAACTGCACCACGCTATCGCCAGCTTGTGGCGCATCTGTGCGCTTGTCGTCATAGTAAGGTGTTTCGTTAGAAAGAATAATATAAGCTTCTTCGCTGTCGGTCTTATCCTTAACATCGGCTACCACACGCCAATAAGTGCGATTAGCAGCATCTTTCGTCAATCCTTGACGAAGATTAGAAGTTTTGCAGAAAGCCTGATCACCGGCAGCCCAAGTGTTGAATATCTGTGTAGTGCCGTCATCTGTTTTGAGGTGGCACTTCCACGCTACCACCTTACCTTCAGTAAGTATTGGGATAGCATCTATCAATACGCTAGCAGCATTGCTCTGCATCTGATCGCCACTAATACCAATCATACGCCTAACTTCCAACTCGTGAAAAGCAGCTCTCACCATTGCTTCAAAGAAATCTACTTGTATATGGCTTTTGCCCATGTGGTCTAACCACAACCTCCAACCAGCCCCACCTACACCTTCAGAGAAAGCATTATTCCCAAGACTGCCATGAACGGTAAGATTTCCTCCAATGGTAAGGTCGTGGCTAGTAGAGTCGTTGCGGTCTTTTCTCAGGATAGCATCCCAATCGGTGCTTTTCGGAGCAAGATTATTAGCTATCGTAGCCTTATCCGCCATTCCCGCCGCTATTTTCTCCGTTCCTAAAAGAAGATATTTTCCAAACCTATTCAGCGCATCAAGCACAGAGATATTGGTATGCGTATGACCAAAAGCTCCATCTCCCTTATATGCCGCAGTTATAGTTTCTTTGAGAAATGCAATAATAGCATCCGCGGTTGTTACCCCCCATGACTCAGCATAAGGGTTCTGCACGGGGAAGAGTGCCCCACCACTCAGTTGTAGCTTTTGGAACTCAACTAAGCGTGGGGCGATGGTAAAAGACCCTACATCGGGTACTTTAATATTAAGTTCAGAGAGTGTCTCAGAGAGCGGAGTGCGTGGTAGGTTGAGATAAGGTCTGGCATCAGCATACTTATAAGTGAAGCTATAGCTAGACGGCAGTTTCTTCACTTCATAATTGACATTGCTCTCCGTTACTACAATGCGCCGTATATACGCATTAACATAGATATACTTGCCCAGCGACGGAAAGAAATCAAGTAACCACTGCCGTTCCTGCTTAGATAGTAATCCTGTATTTTTCTTAAATTCCCTCGCAGTATCAACACGATATTCCAGCGCATCGTTCTCTATCTCAGCAATATTATGCGTATGCTTTGCCGTATTTTCAGCATCGCCATAAGCACGGAACGTATCAACCCCCCCGAGCGAGTTTTCAAACAAGATCCACTGTTCCTGTTCGCTCTTGATGTCAGAAGCATAGTACCGCTGCTTATAGGTGAGCCTGACACCCATGGTACTTTCTATCCAAACATCATAAAACGATGGCATCTTTTTAATTTTCTCCGCAATGATAGCATACTGTACGGGAATTGTCCATACACTGTCTTTAGGAAGATTAGCCAATAGCAAGTCGGTAGTACCGTACTGACCATTGTTGTCAACAAAGGCTTGACACTTAGCCACCACATCTTCGGTGGCATAATAAGTTAAAAATTCTGGTGTATAATAAGTAACGGGCTTTATGGATGGTTGCCATGTAAGAAAGTTCTCTTTCAGGAAATTGGTAGGCGAGTCAGCCAAATGGTCGACCCCTGCCCTCATAACTCTAAATGTATAAACGAGTTTATTCTCCTCGTCATCCTTTTCCGCTATTTCTACTTTAAACGAACGTGCTATGAGTTCCTGCTTATATGGTTCTTTTTCCTCTTTAAGTATGAAAGTTAATAGCGGAGCAACAATTTTTTCGACATCAATATCCACCATATTCTTCTTATTGGGCGTATAAGCGTGCTGCACGACTATAGAGTCGCCCTGCTCAAGCCTTAATACAAAGGAAATTTCTTTATTCGCCGCAATAACGAAGTGATTGATGTTGCCAGTGAATGACAAGCTATCAGGTCTTAATATAATATCCATAAACGAAGATATGTGAAAGTATTAAGTACAAAAATAATTATAAGCACATAGAAAAGAAAGGACATACTCCCTTATTATTGCAACGATACTCTGTCGCAATTAGGCACAAGCTCCAACCATACTGTGGTGCGTGTAAACTCCCATTCCGAGTGATTCCAAAAAGAGCTATCCCAAAGCATTTTCGAGGTGAAGGAGGTTTGTAACCCATATTTTTTCCCCACAAACTCCTTAGACGGTAATGGGGGATAAATTGTAACGAAGGTGCGATCCTTATCTTTCCCCGAAGTCTCGTAAGCTTCTCTTGATACATGCTCCTGCGTTACTTTAGGCACCCACTTGTATTCAGCCACCATATTAACAAGAATATCCTGTATTTTTGGAGCTTCGACAATGGGTTCCATTAATGATATGGTCTTAAACTCCGACTCAATGGGTTCATTCTTCCCACCGAGTGTAAACTTTAGCTTATTAAAAAAGAACGGTGTACCTCTGATAACTACCTTAGCTACAGCGGGTAAGTTTTGCTTCTGCGATAGCGACAGTAACAATTTCACCTTCATGTCGTGTAACGAATTGCGAAGCATAAGATCGTAAGGACGATAAAACTTCTCGTAGATGCCATCAGAACCATTATAATAGAGTGCGTAATCGAATAATTTAACATGATTACTATCATTAACCACCCGATAGGGCGAAATGGTAGCTCTTGTTTGGTCAAGATCATAATAAGTGAAAGCCAGCATTGTATTTTGCTTCACTGGCTTTTCGGATGTCTCCTTCTTATCGCTACCTGTAACTACCATTTTCGAGTTAACCGCAATGTAATTACCCACATACAAGAATTTTCCCAATTCGGTAGTACGCTTCTCCCCCTTTGTCTTAACCGTTAACATTCTAAACTCAGGAATGAGTTCTGGTACCTTTATTTCCTTTGACGCTAAATGTTCACCTGTATTATAGTCTTGTGCCGCTTCCCCTATTTTGGTGATGACCTCATACGCACCCGAGAAGCCCACCTTATAGAAAGTGCCCTCTACGGGATTAAACAATGCGCCAGGGTTAGCATAATACATACTCTTTAGATCATCGTAAGAATCAGTAGACTCGGCATCGAGCTTATTAGCAGCTCGCAGAATAATTCTTTGATAATCCTTTTCCGACTTATAGATAACTGTAGGTTCTTCCGTAATACAGTCCGTAAGATCCTCTGAATGCACGTCCTGGAGTATCTCCCTTAAAAATACTACCTTTACCTCACGGCTTCCCTCATCGGCAGAGAACTCACAGCAGAACTTCTTGCGAAAGACCTCTAAAAAATCGGTACAAGTTACATCAGGTACAAGGTCGGCTACTTTTATTTTACCATTGACCAAAACATCGATAACATTATTAAGTACTGCCATTTTATCAAAAGGCTCGGTAATAGAAAAGAAATTATCTTGCAACGTGTATCCAAAATACTTGAAGATACGTTGTAGCAGATAATTAGCACGGATAAAGGGCGATATGTAGTAACCAGGCTTTAACCTAATGGGGATATTGTCGACATATTCCGTACGCTCTACAGCATTATAGAAGTCGCAAAACTCTCCACCCACATCAGGAATAAAAGCAGAAACAGGGGCTCCCTTTTCCTTTTTTTTAAAAAAACCATTGGTTAGCACACGTGGCGGCTCGTACTGTAAAGGTGCTTCCCATCCAAAAGCATTAATAATTTTGTAATTATAAGCGTTAGCATCTCCAGAGTCGTCGGTAACGAGGATGGGGAAAATGGTAAACTTATCGTTAGTGTTATCGCGGAGCTTACGACAGAACTCTATGCCCTGCTCCACGGTATTAACACCAGGTATAAACTCACCTTTGAATACCTCCTTGAGCTTAATGTTTTGTATCTTCGAGTAAAAAGAACCATCGTTGATGTAAAAAGACGTAGCAATATCGCCTTTATATTGTGCCGATAGTACCATTTGTCGACATTGTGCAAAGTATTCCCCATCTTGGATAGTTACATCAATGAGTTGTGCTTTTCGCCTTTGTGCCAACATATCGGGAAAATTGAGCAATCGTCTGTTGTGATCAGAGGCAGGAAGCTCCAGCGGAGTTGATTGCTCGCCATAGTCATTGAAGAACGGATTGGTACGTTCAATTTGTATTTGGGTATCGGGCTTGAGGTTGTAGTCTTCACCCTTTTCGAGATTTGTTACTCTCATGATTTACTTCCGTATTTACGCGCTTTATCGCGCAGTTGTTGTTTCTGTTCAAGCTCGTTTAGTGCCACGCTAGCAGCAATGCCGTTGGTGGAGATACTATCGAGGACATCGGTAAGGCGTTTGATGAGCGAGTTCTGAAGGGGATCCTGGGCAATGCCACGCACATCACTGGTGGTGGGGATAATGTGTCCCCCTGAGGCACGCCCCGAGGCTTGCTGTATGAGGAACTTATTCATATCGAGGGTGCGTATCTTACCTGCACGCTGGGCACGGTCGATAATGTCGATGATAGGGGCTACGGTAGGATTCTCAACAGCTGCATTCGATGCCACCCACTCCTTGCTATGGCCATAGCCTCCCTCTCCGACGATGACCGTAGGTTTGTTGATAAACCCTCGACGGTTAGGGTCGTAGGCTGCGTGGAAGAGCTTGCCATCCTGCTCTCGCTCAATGTCTATGCTACCGCCCGACTCCAAACCAGTGGCGACACGTGCGCCCGAAGCGGAGGCTGAACCGCTCGCTCCGCTTAGGGTCATTCGCTTAACCTTCTGACGCTCGGCGTAGGCTAAGGCGAGCTGTGCTGTACCAGTGATACTCATCAGAATTGCTGCTGGGATACCTGCCGGATATCCAAGCTCAGCGAAAGTTTTAGCAACAGCTGATGCAGTAGAGGCAATAATCTGTGCAGCTTGAATTGCAAAGTTCACATCGGCATACTTCTTCTGTATATTCAGCTTCTCCTCGGCTTTCTTCTTCTCGATGTCAGTAGTGTCCTTACCTGCGTTTCGTGCAGCCTCTATCTCGGCATCGTACTTGGCGTCGACATTCGCAATCTCGGCATCTTGAAGAGCCTTGACCGCACCACTGGCAAGATTAGCGTAGTAGTCGAAAGCCTCCTTTGCCTTCTGTATCTTGAGATTCTTTACGGCTTCCTCGTATTCCTGCTGTGAGATTTCCTTGTTCTGCAAATGGAGCTGGAGCATCTCAAGCTCGGCGTTATAGAGTTCCTGCTGGGTAGCAAGTCCGTACTGCTGGCGTATCTGTAGGCGATGTTCTTCAGACTGCTGATCAAGATTGGTTAGTGCCTGTTGGTGTTGCTGCTCGGTGAGTACCCCTTTGGCGAAATCCTCGTCTATCTTCTTGCGACGTGCCGCAAGCTGGTCTTCGAAGGTGTCAAGTCCGTACTCCTGACGAGCTTGGGCCTTTTGCTGTTCTATCTTTTTAGCATATTCATCCACGATTTGCGCTTTGGCTGCTTCATAGGCAATGGTAGCCTGCTTCTGCTTCTCGCCGTCATCTTTGGCAAACTGGAGAGAGGCTTGGTGGTGGCTGTTAAGGATAAGCAGCTTGTCATCGCATTCCTGTTGCAATGTTCTCGGTGCAGATGACTTACGCATATCCTCCATCTTGGCAAGAGCGTCATAATATAACTTCTCCCCTTCGATATACGCATTGTTGGCAGCCAGTTGCTGGTCAGCTACGGCCTTGGACTGAGTTTCCACAATAGCCTTTTTCTTGGCAGCATCTTTCATAGCCAAGTTTTGTGAACGTGTCTGGTAAGACTGTTCTATGGCTAACAGGTTGTTTTGGTGCTGGATGTCCAGTGCCGACACATAGGCACTGTACTGCTCCTTGGTCAAACGCTTTTCCGCTAAAGCCTTCTTCAACGCATTCAAGTCCTCATTGTATGCCTGTTTGGCTTCTTCCAAGTCTTGGCTACGGTCATGGGAGAACTGCTTGGTAGCAATATCGTCGGGAGAGTCTTTCTTAGATGTATGCTTGCTGGTATTTGTAGTCTTACCTCCACCCGAAGTGGAATGATTGAGATTCTTTGGGCTAAATTTCTGATGGATGCCACCATTGTCATCGATAATCTTTTGCAGCTTGTCATTCTGCTTGGAGTACATACGGACAAGTTCCTTGTCTTTTGCCACCAGGGCAGTCTTCTTTTCTATGAAGTCTTGGTTAGCCTTGATTTGTTCGGCATCGGCTCCTGGATCCCAGCGGTAGTCTACCTTCTTATCATCCAGTAGATGGGGATTATCCTTTCGGTGGACATCATTGTAGCGCACCATTCCATCGTCCTGGATATTCATCTCGTCGAAGTTCATCCCATACTTCTTCTTGGTATTGGTCTTGACGTTCTTTATTTTTGTATTGGAATCGCTTATTCTGTCCTCTGCATCCAATATCTTAGCCTCGTTCGCCTTCATCTTCTCATAAGCTGCTTCTGCACGGGCTGCTCTTCGCAGATTCTTGATATAGGTATCGATGGCCGTGGTGTTCTCGTTGAACAGCTTGCCTTCCTTGGTAATCGAGGCATGGTATCCCGGGACGATAGATTGCATATCGAGGATAGCCTTCTTTCGCTGATTGTACGACTTGGACGTGTCGTGAATGGTGCTTTGGAGATTCTTTATCTTTGTAATCTCCGAGGCAGTGCTTTCGTTGACGGTTTTGTCTATCTCCTTAGTCTGCTTCTTTATATCGGAAGCAACCTTGGAAAGTTCCAAATTGAAGTTGACTGTGGCCTTTTTGGCTTCTGCTGTCTTGTTCATATAGGAGTAGAGTGCTACGCCGGCTGCCACAAGTGCGGTAACAAGCAGAAGTATGACATTGGACTTACAGGTTGTATTGAACAGACGCATCATAGCTGTGGCACGGACGGTATTGCCCGACATGGTATTGATGGCTGCAGCCACGAGTAGATAAATTCCTTTAAGCGTGGTGGTGGCTGAAGTCCATCCTGCCATGACTACCTTAGCCAAGTTGGTCTGTGCTATCCATGTCCGGAAGGCTGTGTTTAACACGGTCATACTGATGGTAAGTGCTGTGAGGGCCAAACTGAGGGCTATGGTAGCCTTACGATGTGTGGCAAGCCATATGATACAGTCCATGATGCCCATCTTCATGGAGCCAAAGACTTTAGAGGCCTCTTCCTTCAAGGGAAGGAGAGCCTCTCCAAGCTCGAGTTGCTTGTTCTGAAGAGTAGTTGTTTTCTGTGCAGCACGATCGGCGGCAGAGATATAAGTCTCACCTGCTGCTGATAACTGGTTTTCAACAATAGAGGCTACACCCTTCATAAAGTCGCCTGTTTCCTTGGTTTTTTCACTGATCTCGGCGGCAGACAGACCAAGGTTGTCAAGAATCATGGGGGACTTACGACCAAGACCAGTAACAATAGAATCTACCATATAATCGAGCGACTGACCAGTCTGCTGTGCTTTAAGCTGTGCGAAAGACAGGTATTTACCAAGATCTTCGAGGGGGATACCGAAATCCTTAGCCTTGACAGCAGCTTTCATCAGTTCGATGTCAGATACCGTTCCTTTCGTAGCCTTACGCAGATTGCCAAGCAGAGCTGGCTGGTCAAGCTGACGGAAAGCATGGATAACACCATCTGCAGACTCGGCCATGTTGATACCCTCAGCTGCAAAGTCTCTTACTTTTGCAGCTGCTTTACCAATAAGCTCGCCAAAGCGGATGAAGAGTTCTCCTCGGAAGAAAGACATGGTTTGGGGATTTGTATATTTCTCTACCAGGCATTTGGAGGCGTCAGAGAGGTCGCGCATTCTGCTTTTTACATCCGTCAATCTGTCGCTCAGTTTACTCCATTCAGCAGGGTTGATACTTTTTGATGTATTGTCAAGCTCACGCTGAAGTGCCTTAGCCTGTTTTCGGAGCTGCGACATGGTGAGCGAGTTGATGTCAAGAGCCTTTGTTTCATCGGCTATTTGCTTCTTGAACATGCGTATCTGTGCTGCATTCTTTCCATATTCAGCACGTCGCTGTCGCCATGATGCAGTGTCTTTTTTTCCTGCCACTTCGAGCGACTCCATTTGTCGCTGAAGCGATTTGTTGCGTTCTGCAAGGCGGTCTATCTCCTTGGAGAACGTATGGATATTTTGTTGCGCCTTCTCGGCTTTTGCGTTGACGGTAAGCGTTACCTCGTCTTCGGATAGATGTTTGGACATAAAAAAAATGCTGTCTATGGTTATCTTATATGGACAAAGATAGCAATAGACAGCAATATGTAAAAGGACAAAAAGATGTAGGTGTTATCCGCCAGAAAACTTATAGACGGCAATACCTACGAGGGGTGTAAAGAGCATGCAACAACCAATGTAAATAAGGCAAGCTCTCCAGCACCAATCGTCAGCCTTTATAAAGATGGGCATTGTGATGAGGGTTATGATTATTTCGAGAAATATCCACATAATTTTTGTTTTTAGTTCCTGCGACAAAGATAAGCAATATCCTTGAAACGCACAAGTAACAGTTTGTTTATTTACTTTCTATTGCATGGGACAATTGATTGTGCAGAGAGTTGCGAACCTCATCAGTAAAGCCATAGCGGAGTTCTGGGAAGATGTGCTTAAAGATGAGTGGCCAAACGAGCTTATTGTAAAGGTTGGTCTTACCCTGTGCCTTCCGTCCACGAGAGCGATTGTTATGATACTGAATATCGAGAAAACGGAGGTGGAGGGGCAGGAAGAAGCGCAGCTCGTAAGAGCCGTCGCCGATGGTTTTCTGTGCTACGCCACTTGTGGCAAAGCGTGACAGCTGCCCAGAGCGCACCTGAAAGAGGGATACGGCTGGTCGCCATGCCTCGTACATCTTGGTGATGGCTTCGGTCATGGTGTTGTGGACGAACTTTTTGCGTATGAGATGTTCTGTTATCATGCTGGCAAAAATAATAAATTATCTGGAGACATCGGCAGATGTGGACGGATATTTGACGGCCATGGGACGGATGTAAGACAGAAGGGAAACTTGACGTCCTTGGGCGGTGGAGACGGTATGGGAGAAGGGCTGAAGGGATGGTGGGAGGATTTGACGTGGATGCTCGGAGGGAACGACACGGCAGACAAGGTGAGGGACAGGGTGGGCGATGGTAACCTCAATGACTTGCTGACGGAGGGTGTCGGCAAGAAAAGAGGGGCGAATGAGGGCGGAGGTAATCATGAAAAAGTAAAAAGGTAAAAGGGTAAAAAGGGGGTTTCTTGAGCGGTAGCGAAAAAGGATAAAAGAGAAATGAGAAGTGGGAAGTGAAGGCAGCTGTCCTCACGGATGGCTGCCTCGAAATGCCTAATCATATATATATTAGTTATCGTTCCCTGAACATCCACTTGAACTCTAAGCTGTGCGCGCCGGGACGGTTGCAGAAATTGAAACCTGCATCGATAAGTGCGGAAAACACTTGCTCGGGGCTTACCTTAGCAGAGGGGTCAATGCCACGGATGGCATCGACAACTTCGGCGGTGGAGAAAAAATGGGTGGCTTCGGCTGGTGTGGAAGCAGGGCGGTAGGTAGTGAAGAGAGCTGCCACATAGATACTGATGTCGGTAATGGTCTGCTCTGGGGTTTCTTTCTTATTACTCATTGTCTGAAGGGTTTTATTATTCGGTTTTGACGGGGAGATCATTGTAGCGGATGTCGATGGCTGCAATGTCGGCAATGCGCTCCTTAGTGAGAAGGAGGTCGGAGAGGGTTTCGAGGCACTGCTGTGGCGTGTATTCGCGCGGGTTGCCCTGTCCGAACTCTATGAAGAGAGTATTGAGCTCGTCTATCATCTTGAGGATTATGCCTGACACTTCTTTTGCCTGTGCTATGGCACGCATCGCATCAGATGTGAGAGACAGCTTGTAGTTGTCAACGGAAACGATAGTTGTTGACTGGGTGGTGGCGTTATTGGTTTTCATTGTCGAGATCCTTTCTATAGTTAAGTTCTTGAATAAGTGCATCGGCAAAGGCTACTGCGAGCCTGGCTGCCTTTGACATACGTTGCCCTTCGTTAAGAGCTTTCTTAACATCGCCATCAACTCGGCAACCAACCACATTATAGTCGCCTCCGTAAGCCATAGCTATCTCCATCTCTGTAAAATCATTATCGTGCATCACGTCCTCCTTTCTTTTGAAAACGATAAACCAAATAGCCAGCCAACAGCGTAGAGCATAGGGCTACCACTGGCGATTGCTCCGCAGCTATGGCTGATAGCATGAGGCACAAAGATACGGCATTTACGCGAAATACCAAACGACGGGTTACGGGGAACTCGGCGATACGGCTGTAAAACTCGCTCTTTGAGTCGAGCCAAAGGTTAATTGACTTGATTTTGCGCTGTATCGTAGCACGTACGTTGATAGGCTGCTGTTTCTTTGCAGAACTCTCGAATTCGATTACTTGTTGCATATTACGCTTTGTTTTGACATTTCCCAGAACCGCTGGGTACGGATACGAAAAAAGCGGATGCTCTTCCCGTTCGTCAAAACAAAGCGATTTCGCACCGAAGGGCAATTTCACTGGGAGGCATCCGCCATATCTTCTTTACAGCGAGGCTGTAATATGGGCATAAAAAATAGCCCATCGAAGTTTAATAAGTTCGGGGCTTGAAGTTCTTCTCGCCCTTCTGTTGCGTATTACTACGCTTTGTTTTGACAGTTGCAAAGATAAGAAGTCTTTTTGTAACCGCCAAAGAAAAACACAAATATTTTTGCATGGCGAAAAGAAAAACAAGGAGAATATAGACAGAAAGATTAAAAGTATTAAAACGAATACTTTTTATCAACTAAAAGTTCGGATAATAGTATTATTATTACTACCTTTGTGTTGTCAAACAATAACAATATACAACAAATGAAAAGGTACAAAGTAAAGGAAGTCATCAAGATGCTGGAAGCCGATGCTTGGGTGTGTATCACGACAAAAGGCGACCACAGACAGTTCAAACACCCGACGAAGCCTGGAAAGGTAATGATAAGGGGTCACATGAACGAGGATTTAAGTCAGTTTTTACTGAACAGCATTTGGAAACAGGCAGGGTGGAAATAACCACCCTCCATTCCAACAAAACATAAGACAACTAATAACAAACACTATGGAGCAGATAAAAGTATTTATAGAATGGTGCGACCATAACTTTGGCGCAACCTTCGGCGACAATGTACCCGGAGCAGTGGTACTCACGGCAAAGACTTACGACGTGCTGATGAAGGAAATCCCTGAGACCTTGCAATTCCATGTGGAAGGCATGGTAGCCGATGGTGACGAGGTGCCAGAGTGGCTGCGCAATGGGGAATACGAGTTTGACTACGAGCTTGACACGGCAGCCCTTATTCGTTCGTGTGAGCAATATGCAAGCCTTGCCGCCATATCGCGTGCATCGGGCGTCAACGAAAGGCTGCTGAGTCACTATGCCAACGGCATAAAGAAACCTCGCCCGCAACAGCGTGAGCGCATTGTGGAAGGGTTGCATGAGATAGGCAGGAAACTAATAGCCGTTGTATAGTTATTGTTTGACAACAGACTTCCAATGGCAGGTCGGGGCAGCAATGCTCCGGCTTTTTTCGTGCGCTCTGGTAGAAGTTTTGTAACTGCCAAGGAAAAGCGCAATTATTTTTGCGTGGCACAAAAATTACCATTCGTCTTTTGTTTCAACCTCTCGCTTATCGACAAATTTCTCAAGGCTGGTAGAAAGCTCTTCAAAGGCACTTTCACAGAGAGGTTTACCTTTTTTAAAGAAATATTTATATCCAGCCTTTCTGTTTGCGCCTTCTATGCCTATCTCTTTTAAATCCTTTGGAAGGGAATCTACAAGAACTCCAAGGTGATTATTATACAGTGCCTCACGAATAGGGTCGTGACGGAAGTCACTTAAAGTAAGTTTCAATCTTCCATCTTTGAATTGAACATCTATTAGATACTTGATGTGACCTTCAATACTTGAGAATATCATATTTGTCTTGAATGGAATGTTTCCATTACCTATCAATTCTTTACCTGGGTTCTCATATTTCAATACAGCTCGTGAGTCAACATAGGTACGTACAAACCAGTTCTTGGTTGCATCGTACAACTGCTGAGCTGTAAAACCATCCTTCTGAATTACTTTTGTAAAAGTCAAAGGCTTCTGTGCGAAACACATGATCGTACTAACAAGTAAGATACATGTAAAAAATAATTTTTTCATATATTTAATAGTTCTCAGTTAATATTAGTTGCAAAGATACAAAAAGCGAATAGAAACGCAATGAAAAGCAAAAGAAAAAGCCTCCGATGTATCACACACCAGAGGCTTTGAGTTCTTTTTTATGAAGTACGTCGCCTTTAGAACGAGGCGGCCTGTAATTCCGTTCTTATTTGTGAGATACAAGCGGAGAGCTTCTTATAGGTAGCTTCTCCTGCTGTCTTGACACCACTCGTGTACTGGCGCATGAGTGAAGGATTGATGCCGGCACGTTTGGCTATCTCGGTAACGTTGAGAAAGCTGAAATAATTGAAGAATGAACGGAGGTCATATTTATACTCGAAAGTAAGTCCTGTGTAGCGTGCATCTTCAGGATATGCCTGACGGCATTCTTCGACAGCTTTCAGAAAGTCGGCCTTAGCCTCACTGGCGGTTGCTCCGTCGCCATCAATGAGGGCGTATTCGCCAATGGGTTGTTCACTGTAGCAAGAATAAGTCCCATCGTCGCCGAACTCGATTGTTACCAAAATTTTGTGTGCCATATTTCTGTTGTTTATAATATACTTGAAAGAAAAGAGCCCCTCCTTATTATTTCAGCAAACCAACTCTTGAAAAAGGGGCGGTACGCCCGGACGATTAACGTCCGAGCAATACCTTGTAGATTTTCTTCAACAGCCCCGTTTTGACTTCATGGCTGCCATGCCTTGGAATCCTGATTTTCGCCCCAGTTGCAGGGTTTGTCCATTCATCGTGCTCGGCCCCATGTTGAGTGAGTAATCATCCTGCTTTCCTCAACTCCTTGTAAAGTTGATTGTACTTCATAATTTAAAAGAGCTCTTTTTGTCTTAATGACAATGCAAAGGTAGCAATTTCGCTACAAACCTCCAAATATTTTGGTAACTTTTTTGCTACCAAGTAAGATTTTTAACATTTGAAGCAAAAAAGCCCCCTTGCTTGGTGCAAGAGGGCTAAGATGCGCCCATAGACCAAGGGCGACTTGTGTCTTAATATGGTCAACAGAAGACCAGGTCTAAATACTTTCAGCAGCTCGACGGATACGGTCGGAGAGGTCGAAAAGCGATCCACGGAGTTGCTCTACCTCTTCTTCAGTAAATCCACCTATGCCACCATTGCCGTCAATTCCTTTCATTTTATGGTAGAACCATGATGATGACTTGTGGAAGTATTTGTTAGCAAAATCCATCCACGATACAGAGAGGTTTATGTCTGCCAAACGCTGTTTCATATCGCTGACTACAACCTGTTTTCTGATAACTGTTTCCATTGTTGATTTCCTTTCTATTAGTTTTAAGCCCTCTCTCGGAGGAGAGGGCGAGAGGGTTTTATTAATTAGGCTGTCTTAGCATTGAGTAGAAATTCTCAATAATAATTTCGAGTAGCCTTGGATAACCGTCTGGATAGGAGCGATTATAATTTCTTATTTGCTCAATCAAATCTCTTTCCTCAGATGTGACCCTCATCATTTCTGTTTCTTGTTTCATATTTTGTTGTTTTATTAAGACACTACAAAGATACTACATTATTTCGTATTAACCAAATATCTACTACACTTTTTTATAGTAAAATATAATTTTAACATTTGAAGCAAAAAAGCCCCCTTGCTTGGTACAAGAGGGCTAAGATGCGCCACCAGCCCACGTGGCGACTTGGTGTTCAAATCGGTCAATATAGAAACCGAGGCTTAGTGTATGCCGTCAGCGACTCGGCGGATGCGGTCGGCAAGGTCGGTAAGCGCACCACGAAGTATTAACTTCTCTGCCTCGCTAAACTCTGTGGGCTTCTTGTTACCATCGATGCCGTCAAGTTTGTGGTAGAGCCAAGAACCTGATTTGCCGAAATAACGCTTTGCGAGATCTGACCATGAGATGGAAATCAGCAAGTCGCTCATTTGGGCTTTCATTGTGTCCGCCTGTGTTCTCTTTAATGTCATTGTTGCCATAGTTGTATCCTTTCTTTAATAACCCCTCCTCCGAAGAGGAGAGGCTTGTTTGTTTTAATCTTCGTTGCCTTCGAGCCATTCTACAAAGAGACGTTCAAGATAGTATCTTAACTCGGGGTCTCCGTTTGGATAACTCTTGCGGTAGTTACGCCCTGACTCAATCATATCGAACTCGATTTCTGTGAGTGCTAATTTTTTTGTTTTCATATTCTATATTTATTTTATTGAACAATACAAAGGTAATACTTTTATCCGTACTACGCAAATATTTCAGTACTTTTATTTGTATTAAAATAAAGTTTTAACATTTGAAGCAAAAAGCCGTAGCAGTTTTGAAGCTACTACGGCTGTATAGAACGAGCGGTAGGTGGTTATTCCTCTACGACAAAACCGTGAGTTATGAGGTCGTCAAGGAAAATCTCGGGGATTATCTAAGGATAAAAACGATAATCGGGTAGGAGGTAAATGTTATTCATAAAAGGCAGTTACCTCCTACTTTCACATTTACCGACCTCCCACACCACCGTACGTGCCGTTCGGCATACGGCGGTTTCGTACTTTTACACCTCACGGTGTGTGGCAAGTTGTTTTCA